>NZ_JBFBKP010000045.1:0-36197 GCF_040702285.1 Arthrobacter sp. NPDC080086 | reverse complement strand
CGGCGCCCTCCAGCGCCTGGGCGGGCAGCAGCCCGTCCGACGGCGCGGGGTCGCCGAGGGGTAGTGCGCTTGGCATGGTTACTTCTTGGCCTTGTCCTTGGATTCTTCCGTGGTCAGGGCGGCGATGAACGCCTCCTGCGGTACCTCGACGCGGCCCACCATCTTCATGCGCTTCTTGCCTTCCTTCTGCTTCTCGAGCAGTTTGCGCTTTCGGGTGATGTCACCGCCGTAGCACTTCGCGAGCACGTCCTTGCGGATGGCACGGATGCTCTCGCGGGCGATGATGCGGGAGCCGATCGCAGCCTGGATGGGCACCTCGAACTGCTGCCGCGGGATCAGTTCGCGCAGCTTGCCGGTCATCATCACACCGTAGGCGTAGGCCTTGTCCCGGTGGGTGATGGCGCTGAATGCGTCCACCTGCTCGCCCTGGAGCATGATGTCGACCTTGACCAGGTCGGCGACCTGGTCGCCGTCGGCCTTCCAGTCCAGCGAGCCGTAGCCGCGGGTGCGGGACTTGAGGATGTCGAAGAAGTCGAAGACGATCTCGGCCAGCGGGAGCCGGTAGCGGATCTCGACGCGGTCCTCGGAGAGGTAGTCCATGCCGCCCATGACGCCACGGCGGCTCTGGCAGAGCTCCATGATGGCGCCAACGAACTCGTTCGGCGCGAGGATCGTGGCGGAGACCATCGGCTCGCGGACCTCGGCCACCTTGCCCGTAGGGTATTCGCTGGGGTTGGTCACGTGGATGACCTTCTTGTCCTCCAGTGTCACCTCGTACTCGACGTTCGGGGCGGTGGAGATCAGGTCCAGGTTGTATTCGCGTTCCAGCCGTTCCCGGGTGATTTCCAGGTGTAGCAGGCCCAGGAAGCCCACGCGGAAGCCGAAGCCCAGCGCGGCGGAGGTCTCCGGCTCGTAGACCAGCGCGGCGTCGTTGAGCATCAGCTTCTCCAGCGCGTCGCGGAGGACCGGGTAGTCGGTGCCGTCCAGCGGGTACAGGCCGGAGAAGACCATGGGCTTGGCGTCCGCGTAGCCGGCCAGCGACTGCGTGGCGGGCTTGGCCATGTTGGTGACGGTGTCGCCCACCTTGGACTGGCGGACGTCCTTCACGCCGGTGATCAGGTAGCCCACCTCGCCGACGCCCAGGCCCTTGGACGGCGTGGGCTCCGGGGAGCTGACCCCGATCTCCAGCAGTTCGTGGGTGGCGCGGGTGGACATCATCTGGATGCGTTCGCGCGGGTGCAGCATGCCGTCGACAACGCGGACGTAGGTCACCACGCCGCGGTAGGTGTCGTAGACCGAGTCGAAGATCATGGCCCGGGCGGGGGCATCGGGATCGCCGACGGGGGCGGGCAGGTCGCGGACAATCTTGTCCAGGAGGGCCTCGACGCCGGCGCCGGTCTTGCCGGAAACCCGCAGCACGTCCTCCGGGTCGCCGCCGATCAGGTTCGCGAGCTCCTCGGCGTACTTCTCCGGCTGGGCGGCCGGCAGGTCGATCTTGTTCAGGACCGGAATGATGGTGAGGTTGTTCTCCATCGCAAGGTAGAGGTTGGCGAGGGTCTGCGCCTCAATGCCCTGCGCGGCGTCGACCAGCAGCACGGCGCCCTCACAGGCGGCCAGGGACCGGGACACCTCGTAGGTGAAGTCGACGTGGCCGGGGGTGTCGATCATGTTCAGCGCGTAGCTGGTGCCCTCGAGCTCCCACGGCATCCGGACGGCCTGCGACTTGATGGTGATGCCGCGTTCCCGCTCGATGTCCATGCGGTCCAGGTACTGGGCCTTCATGTCACGGGACTGGACGATGCCGGTGAACTGGAGCATCCGGTCGGCGAGCGTGGACTTGCCGTGGTCAATGTGCGCAATGATGCAGAAGTTCCGGATGAGGGCCGGATCTGTTGCGGCAGGCACCGGGGCGGTGCGGGCCATGGGAGACACGCAGGGTCCTAACTCTTGGCTGAACTGGTGAAGGTTTTGTCCGCGGGCTGAACAGCCGGCGTCGCGCCGTGCTGCCGAAGGCCGCAATTCTCGTCCCCTCAGTCTCCCACGTCCGGGCGCGTGGGTCTGCATTCCGGCCCGCCCGAACCCGGCGCCGGTAGGGTTGCCCATGGCATTGAACCTTCGCTCCCTCGGCAAGGCCGTCCGCGGCACGCTCCGCTTCCTTGGCGTCGGCGGCGCGCCGGCCGCTCCCCCGGCACGGCGCCGCCCGGCCGGGACGTCGTCCGGTCCGCGCCGCGGCGGACCTGTTCCTTCGTCCTACCCCGGCGACTTCCGCGGGAAGGCGACTGTCAGGTACGCCCCGAACGCCAACGGGGTGCCCGAGCCCGGGGAGATCGTCTGGACCTGGGTGCCGTTCGAGGAGGACCACAGCCAGGGCAAGGACCGCCCGGTGCTGCTGGTGGGAAGCAAGGGACGGTATCTCCTGGGCCTGATGCTCACCAGCAAGGACCACGACGGCGATCCGCGGCGGGCGGCGAACTATGTGGAGATCGGCACGGGTCCCTGGGACCGGCAGTGGCGGCCCAGCGAGGCACGCCTGGACCGGATCCTGCAGATCGACCCGGCATTGGTCCGCCGGGAGGGTGCCATCCTGGACGCCGGGCGGTTTCGCGCGGTGGCCGCGGCGCTCCGCGACCGGCAGGGCTGGTCCTGACGGCTATCTCGTCACTGAGCATTTCGTCATCGGACAGCCGTTTCTGCTATTATTGACAGCTGTGTGTCCGTGCAGGTCGACGGCCACAGATGGTTGGTCGCCATAGGTATCCCCACGCCGCTCAGTCAATGGCCAATCTGAAAGCCCTCTAGACCATTTTCCGCATTGAAAAAGAGAGTTCACACGTGGCTAATATCAAGTCCCAGAAGAAGCGCATCCTGACCAACGAAAAGGCTCGCCTGCGCAACAACGCAGTCAAGTCCGAGCTGAAGACGGCCATCCGCGCCGTCAACACCGCCGTTGCGTCCGAAGACAAGGATGCCGCGTCTGCTGCACTGGTTTCCGCCAGCCGGAAGCTCGACAAGGCCGTCAGCAAGGGTGTTCTGCACAAGAACAACGCTGCAAACCGCAAGTCGGCGATCTCCAAGAAGGTCAACGCACTCTAAGGTTTTCCAGTTCAGCTGAACTGATGATTGTGGCCGGCACCGCCAAGGTGCCGGCCACAGCCAGTTATCGCGGCTTTCGGGATCGCCGGGCTGCCGTCCCGGGTTCCCGACGCAGCTACGTGCGGCCAGCCCCCTAGCGGCGGACGGAGCCGGCGATGACCGTGACGGCGTGTTCGACGGCGTAGACCGGGTCCCGGGACAGGCCCTTGACCTGTGCGTCCGCCTCGGCGGTGACCTGGATGGAGCGCACCAGCCCCTCCGGGGTCCACCGGCGGACGTCCCGCTGGGCCTGCTCCACCAGCCAGGGTTGCATGCCAAGCTGCTTGGCGATCTGGGCCGAGGAACCCTGCGCCCCGGCGACCTTGGCCAGGGACCGCAGTTTGGCCGCCAGCGCGGCGACGATCGGCACCGGGTCGGCCCCGGTATCCAGCGCATGGCGCAGAGTGGAAAGAGCGAGCGGGGCGTTGCCCGCCATGGCGGCGTCGGCGACCTTGAACCCGGAGGCCTCAACCCGGCCGCCGTAATAACGGTCCACCATATCGGCGTCGACGGCTGTGGTGGCGTCGGCGATCAGCTGGCTGCAGGCGGCGGCGAGTTCGGCCAGGCTCGCCCCGACGGCGTTGATCAGGGCCTGGACGGCGTCGGGTTCGATCCGGCGCGAGGCGGCCTTGAACTCTGTCATGACGAAGGCAATCTTCTCGGCGTCCTTCTTCAGCGGCTGGCAGTCGACCACCGGCCAGCCGCCGGCCTTGATGGCGTCGAGCAGCTTCTTGCCGCGGACTCCGCCGCCGTGCCGCATCACCATGACCGCGTCGGGTTCGGGCTCCGCCAAATACTTCAGGGCGTCGGCCAGGAACGCGTCGTTCATCGATTCCAGCGCCTCGACCTCGATCAGCTTTTGCTCACCGAAGAGGGACGGACTGACGTTCATGGCCAGCGCGCCGGGTTCGTAGGCGGCGGCGCTCATCCGGGTGACCTCGACGTCGGGGGCGGCGGTGCGCACCAGTTGCCGGAGCCGGTCCATGGCGCGGGACGCCAGGTAATCCTCGGGGCCGCCCACCAGCACCACGGGAGCAGGCGTCACGTCCCGCCAGGTGGCGGTGTTCGTGGCCGCGGCCTTGGTGCGTTGGTTCTGGGCAGCAGCCACTGGTGATTCCTCCGGAGGGTTGGTTTGCAGAGTCTAAGCGTCCCACGGCCTCGCCGGACGGCCAAGCCGCACGAGGGCCGCCAGGGGCGGTCCAGCGCCAGGGCCAGCCCCCGCACCGTCAGGCCGTGCATCGCGAGTGTGAGGCGCCAGGCACGCTCCGGGTGG
Organism: Arthrobacter sp. NPDC080086; assembly: GCF_040702285.1. Classification (NCBI taxonomy): domain Bacteria; kingdom Bacillati; phylum Actinomycetota; class Actinomycetes; order Micrococcales; family Micrococcaceae; genus Arthrobacter; species Arthrobacter sp. NPDC080086. The sequence continues at coordinate 31,792 of NZ_JBFBKP010000045.1, read as the reverse complement.
CCGACCAGCCACGCGGCGCCAAAGGTGAGCAGGGACAGCAGCGCCATCGTGGCGGCACCGACTCCGCCCTCGGGCCATGGTAGCGCGGCTCCCGGGAGCCCGGCGAAGAAGCGGGCGACGGCCCCGACCCCGGCTGCAAAGATCCCGGCCACGGCCATCGGCGCGGACGCGAGGGCCGGTGTCACCGCGAGGAGCGGTACTGCGGCCGTGCCCAGCAGCGTCACCGGTGCCACCAGGACGGCGGCAGCGAGGTTCGCCGCGAGGGCATACGTCGAAAAGCTCGGCTGCAGGAGGACGATGACCGGGCCGCAAAACAATTGGGCGGCGAACGGCACCGCGACGCCGGCGGCTACGGCGCGGGGCACCGTGGCCGGAAACCACGCAATCACGGGCCGCCCGGCTGCGATGATGCCGAGGGTCGCGAGGACCGACAGCAGGAACCCGAAGTCATCCGCCAGCCCGGGGTCCATCAGGAGCAGCCCGATCACCGCCGTGCACAACAGGTTCAGCGCCTGCCCGGACCGCCCCGCCGCGACCGCTGCCAGCCCGACGGCACCCATGCAGGCGGCGCGCAGGACACTCGCATCCGGGCCCACGAGCGCTACGAACAGAGCCAGCCCGGCCAGCGCCAGCCCCGCGGCAACGGGACGGGGAAGCCGCAGGCTCCGCGCCCCGAGGAGGAGCGCTCCGAGCACCAGGCTGCAGTTGGCCCCGCTCACGGCGGTCAGGTGGGTCATGCCGACGGTCTTCATCGCCGCGGCGAGTCCGGGGTCCAGGCCGGAGGTGTCGCCCGTGACCATGCCGGGAAGCAGTCCGCGGGCGTCACCGGGCAGTGTCCGGGCGGCCGCCGTGTAGCGGGCGCGCAGCCCGGACAACGCCGCCTCCGGATCACCCGCGGTGCCGTCCGTCCCGGCTAGCGGAACCGGGGAAGTGGTGGCGGAGAGCGTCCCGGCCTGGGTGCGCCCGGCCTGGGCGGCTTTGAGCTTCCCGGTGGCGCGAATGTGCTGGCCTTGTTCCACGCCGGCCCAGTCTTCCCCGCCGAGGACCGTCAGCGGGGTGGCCGTCCCGATGCGGTGGCCATCGTGGATGAGGGTGCGGAGGCTCGCCTCGACGGACCATCGCGCGGGGGCGCCGCGGCCCGGCGGTGCGGCGAGTCGTTCCGGAGCGGCGGTGATGTCCAGTTCTGCCACGACGGACGCGTGGGCGGCGAAGGCTTCAGCCACGGCACCCTGCTGCCGTTCGGTGGCGGCGGCGCCGGCATGCGATCCGGCCCCGGCGGCGAGGGCGAGTCCCACGGCCAGGGTCGCCCTTGCGCTTCGCCGGGCGTGGCTTTTCCCGCCCCGTTCGGCCGTCCGTTTCCGCATGAGCAGGAAGACGATGCCCGCGAGGAACACGGCGCAGATCAGGGCCTGATCGAGCGGCCGGATCCACGCGCCGGCCAGGGAGCTGGCCCAGACCAGCAATGCGGCCGGCACGAGGCGCAGGTCGCTACGCCTCCGGGCTCCGCGGTCGGGCGGACCGTTCCGCGGGGCAGACACGTGACTCGGCTGCCGGGTGTTCGACGTCCATGGGAGTTGGCCGGACAGCGTGTTTCCGAGGTGTGCCTCCAGCCGCCCCCTGATGCTGGCCGCCCGTGAGGAGCGTGCCTGACCGCCCGACGTCTTCCGCGTGCGCCTGTCCGTCAGCGCGCCTTTAGTGCCCGGCGACTCCTGCCGGGGCGCTAGGCTGGTGACCGCGGCGTCCCGATAGGCCTGCCAGGGGCGTTGCTGGTGCCCGGGCTCCGGCTTCCGGCGTTCGCCTGGCATGTCAGACCCGCACCAACGGCAGCAGGGCCTCGAGGAGTTTAGGCCCGACGCCATCCACGGCGTCGAGCTCCTCCACCCGGGTGAACCGGCCGTGTTGTTTGCGCCAGTCCACAATCCGCTGGGCGAGCACCGGCCCCACCCGCGGCAGCGTGGCGAGTTCCTCCGCGTCGGCGGTGTTGAGGTTGACCTTCGCGGTCCCGTTCCCTGAAGCCCCGGACCCGCTTCCGCTGCCGCCAGAGGACCCGCCTCCCTCCCCCGACGCCCCGCCCTGCGAATCCTGCGCCTCGGGGCTGCCCCGTTCGGGCACGACGATTTTTTGGCCGTCCTCCACGGCCGCGGCCAGGTTCAGCCGGTCCAAGTCCGCGGTGGGCGTGGCCCCGCCGGCGGCAGCGATTGCCTCATGGAGCCGGCTGCCCGCCGGCAGTGTGAGCACCCCCGGCCGGATGACAGCGCCCGTGACGTGCACGACGACCCGCTCGGCCGGAGCGGCGGGCGCAGTCTCCACGGCCGCGGCAGTTGTTGACCTCTCACTCAGGGGCACGACCTGCGGAGCGGAGCCGGCGGCCCGCCACCAGAACCAGCCGCCGAGCAGCACCGCAACCACGGCAAGCAGGACGGCGGCCCCGCGGGCCGTTCGCCAGCGCACCACGGGCGGCGCAAACTCCGGCACCCCGTCGTCCGGCCGGGCGTCAGGGGACGAATCGAGGGGATCCAGCAGGGGCGCGTCGTCTGCGGACCCCTCCGCAGACGTGTTTCCGGACGGCCCTAGGCTGGCGGCCCAACGATGCCGGGCCGCGAGGGGACCCGGAAGGGTCGAAGTCGGGGAACGGCGCGGCATGCGTCCACGCTAGGTGCCAGCGCAACTCTGCCGATAGGCGCCGGCGGGCCTATGTGGACAGCTGGCCCTGCTAAGAACCGGCCGGCGGACCGCTCGGGTCGGAGGACGCCGCCGGGGATGGTACCGGGGTACTGCTCTCCCCCACCACCACGGCCAGCACCCCCAGCCCTGCGTGGGCCGCGAGGACGGCCGGCAGCGAACTGATCTGTGCGGGTGGGCAGCCGGGCAGCCGGTCCGCCAGTCGGGCTGCCAGCTGTTCGGCCTCGGCAGGGTTCCCGAAGTGGTGCACGGCGAGCCGCGCTTCACCGGCGGGCCGGGACAGGGCGTCGTCGGCCGCGATTTCCTCCAGCCGCGCCACCGCCCGGGCCGCGGACCGGACGCGTTCCAGCGGGACGATCCTGCCGTCGTCGACCGCCAGTATGGGCTTGATCGAGAGCATGGTTCCCCAGAGGGACGCGGCGGCGCCGATCCGTCCGCCGCGCCGCAACTGCTCCAGGCTGGGGACGTAGAAGTACACCTTGGTCCGGGCCAGGCGGGCCTCGGCGAAGCCACGCACGGCCGCGGCGTCCAGCCCGTCGGCCGCGGCCACGACAGCGCTCTGCACGCCCATTCCCTCGGCCATGCCGGCGGTGCGGGAGTCAAGCACCTCCACCAGAATGTCCACCCGTGCGGCCGCCAGCCGGGCCGAGTCCGCGGTGCCCGAAAGCTCGGCGGACAGATGGATAGACAGCACGGCCTCGAACCCGCGGGCGGCGGCGTCGCGGTAGGCGCGTTCGAACTGGCCCGGCGACGGACGCGAGGTCCGGACCTGCACACCCCCGGCCAGGGCCACGGCGATGGTTTCGGCGATGTCGTCCTCCCCCTCACCATAGATTTCCTCGCCCACCATGACCGGCATGGGCACCACGGTCAGGCGCCCGTCGGAGGTAAAGTCGCGCACCCAGTCGGCGGGGAGGGCCGCTGCGGAATCGGTCACCACCGCGGTCCGGACAACGGGGACCACGGCCAGTTCGGCGGCATCCGGCCGGGTGGCGCGGCGCAGCCGCAACAAGCGTTCCCGCAGCCAGGGCCAGCCCGGCGGCTCACGGTCAGGCACGAAACACCCCCTGGAATGTGGACCGGCCGCCGGCGAAAGCGCCGACGGCCGGTGACAGCATAGCTCGGTCCGGCTAGGCCGGAACGATGTTGACCAGTTTGGGGGCCCGCACGATCACGGTGCGGATCCCCCGGCCGTCCATGGCGCGCTGGACGTTTTCCGAGGCCAGCGCCAGTTCGCGCAACTCATCCTCGGAGATCTCCGGGGAGACCTCCAGCCGGTCGCGGACCTTGCCCTGCACCTGGACCACGGCGGTGACCGTGTCCTGGACCAGCAGGGCCGGGTCGTGGGCCGGCCAGCCGGCGTTGGCAACGGATGCCGGGTGTCCCAAGACGTTCCACAGGTCTTCGGCCGTGTACGGGGCGAAGAGGCTGAGGATCACCGCGACGGCCTCGACGGCCTCACGGACGGCGGGATCCGCGCCGCCCGCACCGGCATCGATCGTCTTGCGGGTGGCGTTGACCAGCTCCATCAGCTTCGCCACGACGACGTTGAACTTGTTCGCGTCCAGCAGCGCCTGGGCGTCGGCGATGGTGCGGTGCGTGACGGCACGCAGCGCCCGGTCACCGGCGACGAAGTCGACGCCGGGCTCGCTGGTGACGTCCTGGCCGAGCCGCCAGGCGCGGGCCAGGAACTTCGCGGAGCCCGACGGCGAGACGTCCGCCCAGTCGACGTCGTCCTCCGGCGGGGAGGCGAAAATCATAGTCAGGCGGACGGCGTCGACGCCGTACTTGTCCAGCTGTTCGCCCAGGTCAACGCCGTTGCCGAGGGACTTGCTCATGGCCTTGCCGCCGTTGAGGACCTGGCCCTGGTTCAGCAGCGCCCGGAAGGGCTCGTCGGCCTCGATCAGGCCCATGTCGTGGATGACCTTGGTGAAGAAACGGGCGTAGAGCAGGTGCAGGATGGCGTGCTCGACGCCGCCCACGTACTGGCCCACGGGCATCCAGTCGTTGATCTTCGCCGGATCGAACGGCCCCTCGGTGTACTGCGGCGAGACGAACCGCAGGAAGTACCAGGAGGAGTCCACGAAGGTGTCCATGGTGTCCGTGTCGCGCTTTGCCGGGCCGTGGCAGGAGGGGCAGTCCACGTTGACCCAGGCCTCGGCGGCGGCCAGCGGGGAGGTGCCCTTCGGGGACAGGTCCTCGCCGCGGAGGTCATCGGGCAGAGTGACCGGCAGCTGGTCGTCCGGGACCGGGACCTCGCCGCAATCGGGGCAGTGAATGATCGGGATGGGGGCGCCCCAGAACCGCTGACGGCTCAACAGCCAGTCACGCAGGCGGAAGTTCACGAACTTCTCGCCGGTTCCCTGCTTCTCCAGGATGGTGATGGCGGCGGGAATGGCCTCGGCCTTGGGCAGGCCGTTCAGCTCGCCGGAGTTGATCAGGGTGCCCTCGCCGGCGGTGGCGGTGCCGGAGACGGCGGGGTCCTCCTCGCCGGTGTCCAGGACGGCCCGGACCGGCAGGTCGAAGGTCTTCGCGAAGTCCAGGTCGCGCTGGTCGTGGGCGGGCACGGCCATGATGGCGCCGGTGCCGTAGTCGGCCAGCACGTAATCGGCAGCCCAGACCGGCAGCTTCTCCCCGGTCAGCGGGTTGATGGCGTAGCGGCCGGTGAAAACACCGGTCTTTTCGCGTTCGGTGGACTGGCGTTCGATCTCGGAGAGGGCCTTGACCTGCTCGCGGTAGGCGTCCAGGGCCGCGGCGTGTTCCTCGGTGACCAGTTCGACGGCGATCGGCGCGTCAGCGGCGACCACGAAGAACGTCGCGCCATACAGGGTGTCCGGGCGCGTGGTGAAGACGGTGACGTCCTTGGCGGGCTTGCCGCCGTCGGCCTCGACGACGAAGGTGACGTGGGCGCCCTCGGAGCGGCCGATCCAGTTCTTCTGCATGGCCAGGACCCGCTCGGGCCAGTGGCCGCGCAGTTCCTCCATGTCGTCCAGCAGCCGGTCCGCGTAGTCGGTGATCTTGAAGTACCACTGGTTCAGGGACTTCTTGGTCACGGCGGTGCCGCAGCGTTCACAGGCGCCGTTGACCACCTGTTCGTTGGCCAGCACGGTCTGGTCCTTGGGGCACCAGTTCACCGGGGAGTTCTTGCGGTACGCCAGGCCGCGCTCGTAGAAGCGCTTGAACAGCCACTGGGTCCAGCGGTAGTACTCCGGGTCGGAGGTGTGCAGCCGGCGGGACCAGTCGGCGGAGATCGCGTACCGCTTGAAGGACGCGGCCTGGGTGTCGATGTTGGCGTAGGTCCACTCGCTGGGGTGGGCGTTGCGCTTAATGGCGGCGTTCTCGGCGGGCAGGCCGAAGGAGTCCCAGCCGATCGGGTGCAGCACGTCGAAGCCCTGCTGGCGCAGGTAGCGGGCGACGACGTCGCCCATCGCGAAGGCTTCGGCGTGGCCCATGTGCAGGTCGCCGGAGGGGTAGGGGAACATGTCCAGCACGTAGCGGCGTTCCTTGGAGCCGTCGTCGAGCGGAGTGAAGACCTTGAGGTCCTCCCAGACCTGCGGCCACTTCGCCTCCATGGCGGCGAAATTGTAGGTCCCCTCCTCGGGGGCGGCACCTGCGACGGCTGCTGCTGTTCCGGTCTCTGTCTCCGGCTGAACGCTCACTGCTGGCCTCTTCTATTCTTTTCGATCTTGTCCGATCAGGACGGGTGGCGCCTGATCCTTCGGTCCCCTGCTCCGGGCCCGCACTTCGTCCCGGACACACAAAAGCCCCTCACACGGAGGGGCTGCCGCTCGACAATCCGGAGGTCTAACCGGGATGCCGGGCGGCTAGCTAAGCAGGAGGATCGCACGCATACGACTACTTTAGCGCACCCGCACCCCACCCCACCCGAACAACGTCGATCCGAGCGGCTGAAGTACGGGCAGACAAAAAGGGGCCGGTGACTCCCCGCCATGGTGTGGTGGGCACCGCGAAGCGGGCGGGCGGGAGTCACCGGCCCCTTTTTGGGGCTCGGAAGGCTACTTCACGTCCTCGTCGACCCAGTCCATGGACTTGGTGACGGCCTTCTTCCAGAGGCGCATCTGGCGGTCGCGCTCGGCGTCGTCCATCTGCGGCTCCCAGCGCTTGTCCTCGGACCAGTTGGCCGAGCACTCGCCCAGATCCTTCCAGAAGCCGACGGCGAGGCCGGCCGCGTAGGCTGCGCCCAGCGACGTGGTCTCGACGACCTTCGGTCGGATCACCGGCACGCCGAGGATGTCGGCCTGGAACTGCATCAGCGCGTCGTTGGCGACCATGCCGCCGTCGACCTTGAGCTCGCTCAGCGGCACGCCGGAGTCGGCGTTGACGGCGTCGAGCACCTCGCGGGTCTGGAAGGCGGTGGCCTCCAGGGCGGCCCGGGCGATGTGGTTCTTGTTCACGTACCGGGTCAGGCCGACGATCGCGCCGCGGGCATCGGAGCGCCAGTACGGGGCGAAGAGGCCGGAGAACGCCGGGACGATGTAAACCCCGCCGTTGTCCTCGACCGAGGCAGCCAGGGTCTCGACCTCGGGGGCGCTGCTGATCATGCCCAGGTTGTCGCGCAGCCACTGGACCAGCGAACCGGTCACGGCGATCGAGCCTTCCAGGGCGTAGTGCGGCTTGGCGTCGCCGAGCTTGTAGCCGACGGTGGTCAGCAGGCCGTTCTTGGAGTGGACGATCTCCTCACCGGTGTTGAAGATGAGGAAGCAGCCGGTGCCGTAGGTGTTCTTGGCTTCGCCGGCGTCGAACGCCGCCTGGCCGAACGTGGCGGCCTGCTGGTCGCCCAGGATGCCGGCGACCGGTACCTCGCGCAGCAGCTGGGAGGTGTGGACCGTGCCGTAGACCTCGGAGGAGGACTTGATGGCGGGCATCATGGACGCCGGGACGCCGAAGGCACCCAGGATTTCCTGGTCCCAGGAGAGGGTCTCGAGGTCCATGAACATGGTCCGGGACGCGTTGGTCACGTCGGTGACGTGCACGCCGCCGTCGGTGCCGCCGGTGAGGTTCCAGAGCACCCAGCTGTCGGTGTTGCCGAAGACCAGGTCGCCGGCCTCGGCCTTGGCGCGGGCGCCGTCGACGTTGTCCAGGATCCACTTGATCTTGGTGCCGGAGAAGTAGGTCGCCAGCGGCAGGCCCACCTTCTGCTTGAACCGGTCCGGGCCGCCGTCCTTGGCGAGCTCGTCCACGATCGACTGGGTGCGGGTGTCCTGCCAGACGATCGCGTTGTAGACCGCCTTGCCGGTGGTCTTGTCCCAGACGACGGCGGTTTCGCGCTGGTTGGTGATGCCGACGGCGGCGATGTCGTGGCGGGTCAGGTTGGCCTTGGAGAGGGCGGAGGCGATGACCTCGCGGGTGTTGTTCCAGATCTCCGCGGGGTCGTGTTCCACCCAGCCGGCCTGCGGGAAGATCTGCTCGTGCTCCATCTGGCCGGTGGAGACGATGTTGCCGCTGTGGTCGAACACGATGGCGCGGGTGCTGGTGGTTCCCTGGTCAATGGCGATTACGTACTGGTTCACGTTGACGTCCTTGTCTGTAGTGCCTGGCGGTTGAAGGTAATGCGTACGGGGATGTTCGGGTTAGGAAGCGGCGGCGGTGGCGATGATCGGCACAATGGCCGCCACGATGCCGGCGAGGCCGCCGCCAACCAGCGGACCCACGACCGGGATCCAGGAGTAGCTCCAGTCCGAGGAGCCCTTGCCCTTGATCGGGAGCAGCGCGTGGGCGATGCGGGGGCCGAGGTCACGGGCGGGGTTGATGGCGTAGCCGGTGGGGCCGCCGAGGGAGACGCCGATGCCGACCACCAGGAGGGCGACGGCCAGCGGGCCGAGGCCGGAGGGGGTTCCGCCGAAGGTCAGGATGACGAAGACCAGGACGAAGGTGCCGATGATCTCGGTGATCAGGTTCCACGGGGTGGAGCGGATGGCGGGGCCGGTGGAGAACACACCCAGCTTGCTGGCGGGTTCGGGCTCGGCGTCGAAGTGCTGCTTGTGGGCCAGCCACATGACGACGGCGCCCAGGAAGGCGCCGAGCAGCTCGCCACCGAAGTAGGTCAGGGTTGAGCCGAAGTCGACGGCGACGCCGGGTGCGTACTCCTTCTTGCCGTTGAGCAGCAGTCCGAAGGTCACGGCCGGGTTGAGGTGCGCGCCGGACTTGACGGCCACGAAGACACCGGCGAAGACGGCAATGCCCCAGCCCCAGGTGACCATCAGGAACCCGCCGTTGTTGCCCTTGGTGCCTTTGAGCGCGACGTTGGCCACAACGCCGCAACCCAGCAGGGTCAGCATTGCGGTACCGAATACTTCGGACAGGAAAACTATTCCAAGAGACATCTTTGACTCCTCTATTTTCTGTTGTCGTCCCTCGCGGGTGGAGGGGACGTGTGGCCGGCAGCGGTTTCACGCTGCCGGCCGGCAACTGCCTTCGGGCCCGTCGGGCCCTGGTGGCAGCCTTCGCGGCCGGGGGAAAAGTGCCCCCGGCCGCTCAAGTGTTAGGCAACCAGGCTGTGGACCTGGACGCCGTGGAAGCGTTCCAGCACCTCCTGGGCGTGGGTGATTTCGGCGCTGCGGGTGGCGGCGTCCCAGCCCAGCGGGCCGGACAGGACGTCGGCGACCTCGTTGAGCAGTTCGCCGGTGACCAGGCCGCGGAACGCCAGCGAGGTGCGGCGGATCAGCACGTCGATCAGGTGGCCGATCTGCTCGTTGCGGGCCATGAACTCCAGCTCGCGGACGCTTAGCTCACGGGTGGAGCGCAGCATCCGGTCCTCACCGGCGTCGAGGAACTCCATGACGGCCTCGGCGCGGGTGCCGTAGCGGGTGAGCAGGCCTGCGGTCCGGTCCGCGTCGCGGCCGGAGGTCATGTGGGCCTTGATCCAGCGCTGCACGCCTTCTTCGGAGTCGGGGAAGCCGGCGCCGCCGCCGATCGCCATCTTGGCGGTGGAGACCTTGCGGGTGCGGCCCAGTTCGGCCAGCACGTCGTTGCTGAGGTGTTCGGCGAGGGCGCGGAAGGTGGTCCACTTGCCGCCGACCAGGCTCAGCACCACCGGGCTGCCGTTGCCGCCGCGGCGTTCGATGCGGTAGTCGCGGCTGACGAAGCCGGGCTGGGTTTCGTCGTGGCGCGGCAGCGGGCGGACGCCGGAGAAGGTGTAGACGATCTGTTCGCGGCTGACCGGCAGGTCCGGGAAGACGTGGCCGATCAGGTCGAAGAAGTAGTCGATCTCGGCGTCGGTGCAGACGGCGTCCTCGGCCATGTCGGCGTCGATGTCGGTGGTGCCGACCAGGACGCGGTCCCCCATCGGGTAGATCAGCACGATGCGGCCGTCGGTGTGCTCGAAGAAGATCTCGCGGCCCTGGCAGGCTTCGAGCAGTTCCGGGTGGTCCAGCACGATGTGCGAGCCCTTGGTGCCGCCCATGAACTTCGATGCGGCGCCCATGGCCTCGTTGGTGAGGTCCACCCAGGCACCGGTGGTGTTGACCACGACGTCGGCGGTGAAGTCGAAGACCTCGCCGGTCAGTTCGTCACGGAGCTGCACGGAACCGGACTTGCCGTCGGCCGCCGTGCCCATCGAGACCAGGGAGAGGTAGTTGCTGGCGCGGGCGCCGTTGCCGCCCGCCTCGCCGGCCTTCTCGCCGTCCTGGAGCACGTCCAGGGTGAGGCGCTCCGGGTTGTGCACAGAGGCGTCGAAGTAGGTCGCGGCGTACTTGATGCCGGGGTGAAGGCGGGGCAGCTCGGCCAGGGCGTTCTTCCGGCCGCGAAACTGGTGCCGGGGCACGGTGCCGCCGTCGCGGGAGAAGAAGTCGTACATCGTCAGGCCGGCCTTGATCAGGAAGGCGCCGCGCTCGGTGTGCTTGCCCTGCTTGTGGGTCAGGAACCGCAGCGGCGCGGCGAGGATGCCGGAGAAGGTGCTGAAGATCGGGATGGTGGTCTGCAGCGGCTTGACGTAGTGCGGGGCGATCCGCAGCAGGCGGTTGCGTTCGACCACGGACTCCTGCACCAGGCGGAATTCGCCATTTTCGAGGTAGCGGATGCCGCCGTGGATCATGTGCGAGGAGGCGCCGCTGGCCCCCTGGCAGAAGTCGCCGCGCTCGACGAGGGCGACGTCGACGCCCTGGAGCGCCAGGTCCCGGAACGTCCCGACTCCGTTGATGCCCCCGCCGATGATGAGTACCTGTGCGTGCGGACGGTCCCGCAATTGCTGCACCGATGTGCGCTGCTGACCCGGGGCCGGATGACCGGAACTGACCTTGTTTCCCAACACTGCTCCTTGGGGCTTGACGCTGCGCGGCGCGCCTCTGGCACGACGCCGTTCATGACTATTCTTTGGAGTAATGGAAAATGGAGTCAAGCACTATGCACAAACGTGCAGAAGGGAGCCGCAATGTCGCCGACGCGCCAGTCGGACGCCCTCCGGGCGGCCCAGTTGTACTACCTCCAGGACCTGACCATGGACGCGATCGCACGGGAGCTGCGGACCTCGCGTTCGACCGTCTCGCGGTTGCTCTCCGCGGCCCGGGAATCGGGCCTGGTGCAGATCCAGATCCGCAGCCCGCTGGACACCGGCCCCGAGCTCGCCAGCCGGATCAAGGCCGAATACAAGGTGGACGTCCACGTGGTTCCGGTGGTGGACACCCTGAACGAGGCGGAAACCCTTGACCGGGTGGCCATGCAGGCCGCGCGGACCATCGGCCCGCTGGTTGATTCGAATGCGATCATCGGCGTCGCGTGGGGGTCGACGCTGAGCGCGGTCAGCCGCCACCTGACCCGGAAGATTACGCACGACAGCATCATCGTCCAGCTCAACGGCGCCGGAAACATGCAGACCACCGGCATCACCTACGCCTCGGACATCATGCGTCGCTTCGGCAGCGCCTACGGCGCGCGCGTGGAGCAATTCCCGGTGCCCGCGTTCTTCGACCACGCCGCCACCAAGCAGGCCATGTGGAATGAGCGCAGCGTGCAGCGCATCCTTCAGCTGCAGGCGCGGATGAGCATCGCCATTTTCGGTGTCGGATCGGTCGACGCCGACTACCCCAGCCACGTCTACGCGGGCGGCTACCTCGACGAGGACGATCTCAGCGTCCTGGCCGGGTCCGATGTCGTGGGCGACGTAGCGACCGTGTTCTTTCGCGCGGACGGCTCCTCCGACGGCATCACCCTGAACGAACGCTCCACAGGGCCGGACCTGGCACAGCTCCGGCAGGTCCGGCGGCGGATCTGCGTGGTCTCCGGCGCCTCCAAGATCAATGGACTGCGCGGCGCCCTGGCCGCGGGGCTGGCGACAGACCTGATCCTGGACGAGGCCAGTGCCCGGCGGCTGGTCAGTACCGAGGGGCTCGGCTGAGGCGGAAGGAACGCGGGAGAGGCCGTGGTACTAGGTAGAGTCGTTGCTATGAGAATGACGCCGCGGGTGACGCTGAACAACGGTGTGCTGATGGACCGCCTGGGATACGGGCTGTACAAGGTGCCGCCGGCCGACGCCGCCGGGCTGGTGACCATGGCCCTGGAGGCCGGCTACCGGCACTTCGACACTGCCGCGATGTACGGCAACGAGACCGGCGTCGGCAAGGCGATTGGTGCCCTGGCAGCGTTCGACGGCGCCACCGGCGGCTCCGGGGAGCGGCACCCCCGGCTGACGCGTGAGGACCTCTTCGTCACCACGAAGCTGTGGAATGACGAGCAGGGCTACGACGCGACGCTGCGGGCCTTCGACACCTCGATGGCCAAGCTGGGCCTCGAGTACCTCGACCTTTACCTGATCCACTGGCCCTGCCCCGGGCGCGGCCTCTACACGGACAGCTACCGGGCGCTGGAGACGCTGTACCGGGAGGGACGGGTCCGCGCGATCGGCGTGTCCAACTTCCAGCCGGCGCACCTTGACCGGCTGCTGCAGGGCGCGGAGGTGGTCCCGGCCGTGAACCAGATCGAGCTGCACCCGTGGCTGCAGCAGGCCGAATTGCGCGAACTTCACTCCTCCTTGGGGATCGTGACGGAAGCGTGGAGCCCGCTGGGCCGCGGCCAGGTCCTTGAGGACCCGGTGGTGACGGAGATCGCCGCTGCCCACCGCCGCTCCCCCGCGCAGGTCATCATCCGGTGGCACCTGCAACTGGGCAACGTGGTCATCCCGAAGGCAAGCTCCTACGCACGGATCCACGAAAACCACGACGTCTTCGGGTTCGAGCTGACGACGGCGGACCTGGACGCCCTGGCCGGTCTGGACCGCGGCTTCCGCACCGGGTCCAACCCGGACAACGTCAACTGACGCACCGCCGCCCGCACCCCACCACAGGCCCCCCACCACAACGAATGGAACACGTGGCGACCCAGCCCCCTCCCCCGCAACCGCTCCTCAGCGCCGCCCTGCAGACCCGCGCAACCGCCTCCACCGTGGACCTCAACGGCACCCGGGTGGCGTACTGGACGTATGAACCCCTGCAGGAAACCCCGGACACCCGCACCATCCTGGTGATCCACGGCTTCCGCGGCGACCACCACGGCCTGCTCCGGGTGGCGGACCAACTCCCCGAGATGCGCCTGGTCATGCCCGACCTGCCGGGCTTCGGTGTCTCCGGTGCCCTTGCCGCCGGTGCGCACAGCGTGGAGGGCTACGGGCGGTTCGTGGCCGACTTCATGGCCGCCCTGGGGCTGGGACCGGACACGGTGCTGCTGGGCCACTCGTTCGGCTCGATCATCACCAGCCACTTCGTCGCCCATCACCCGGACGCGGTGTCCGAACTGATCCTCATCAACCCGATCGCGGCGCCGGCCCTGGAGGGCCCGAAGGGGCTGATGACCAAGGCCGCGGTGCTCTACTACGAGGCCGCGGCCCGGCTCCCCCGCCGGCTGGGCAACGCCCTGCTGCGCAACCAGCTGATCGTGCGTGTGATGAGCGAGACCATGGCCAAGACCAGGGACAAGCGCCTGCGGCAATTCGTCCACGCACAGCACACCGCCTACTTCTCCGCCTTCGCGGACCGGGACAGCCTGCTGGAGGCCTTCAAGGCCTCGGTGGGAAACAACGTGGCCGAGGTCGCCGAGCGTCTGACGCTGCCGGTGCTGCTGATCGCCGGGGAGAAGGACGAGATCGCCGCCCTGCCGGACCAGCACAAACTGCTCCCCCGCCTTCCCGACGGCACCCTGGACGTCATCCCCGGCGTCGGACACCTGATCCACTACGAGACCCCGGAACCCGCCGCCGGTTTCATTCGCCGCTTCCTGAAGGACCACGCCGCGTGAAAATTCTCATCGACGCCCGCTTCACCCGGCTGGACCACCACGACGGCATCAGCCGCTACGGTTCCAGCCTGATCGCGGCCGCCGCCAAGGTGGCCGACGTGTCCATGCTGATCAGCGACACCCGCCAGCTCGCGCTGCTGCCGGACGTGCCCTACACGCTGATCAACAGCCCGCTGTCCCCGGCCGAGCTGTTCGTCGCCCGGAAGGTCAACCCGCTGGGGGCCGACGTCGTCGTCTGCCCGATGCAGACCATGGGCAGCTGGGGGCGGAAGTACGCGCTAATCCTGACCCTCCACGACCTGATCTATTACGAGCACCCGGCTCCCCCCGGCTTCCTGCCGGCGCCCGTTCGGGTGCTGTGGAGGCTGTACCACAAGGCGTTCTGGCCGCAGCGGGTGCTGCTCAACCGGGCCGATGTCGTGGCCACCATCAGCGCCACCACCGAGGCGCTGATGGCCAAGTACCGGCTGACCAGGCGCCCGGTGCGGATCGTCGGGAACGCACCCCAGCCGGGGCTGACCCCTCGTGATCCCGGCGCCGGGGCCGAGAAGACGCTGCTGTACATGGGCTCGTTCATGCCCTACAAAAACGTTGAGACAATGGTCCGCGGCATGGCGGAGCTGCCGGAGATGACGCTCCACCTGCTGAGCCGGATTACGCCCGAGCGCCGTGCCGAGCTGGAGGCTCTGATTCCCGCGGGCGCCAATGTGGTGTTCCACAACGGGGTCACGGATGCGGAGTACGAAGCCCTGCTGGCCCGGACCACCGCGCTGGTAAGCCTGTCCAAGGCAGAGGGCTACGGGCTGCCGCTGGTGGAGGCGATGTCACATGGGACGCCGGTGATCGCCAGCGACATCCCAATTTTCCGCGAGGTGGGTTCCGACGTGGTCAGCTACGTGGATCCATCCTCGCCGGCCGACTTCGCGGCCGCCGTCCGCGATCTGGAGGATCCGGCGCTGTGGAAGGACCGTTCCGTGCGGTCCGTGCACCGGGCCGCGGAGTTCAGCTGGGACGAATCGGCGCGCCGGCTCCTTGCCGCGGCCGAGGAAGCGGTGGCGCTGAGGAAGCAGGGCCGACGACGGCGGTAGGGCCTGGGTTGGCGCGGCACCCAGCCGCAGCTCAGCCGGTGCTGTCCAGGATCAGGCGCACCGTCTCCCGGGGCTGGTCCCAGTGCGGGAAATGACCGCAGTCGTCGAACCAGTGGAGAGTTGCATCCGGGAAAAGGTCCATGGCTCGTGCCGCCTCGCCCGGAACAGTCACCTTGTCCTTTCGCCCCCATCCAATGACCACTTTGCCCTTGAGTGAACCCGCCGGAGCGCCTTCCTGGCGGGGGCCGTGAATCAGCGCGTCGAGGGCCGGGTCCAGGCTGGTTGACGTCTTGAAACCGCGAAGCTCATGCAGCACCAGGTCCTGCGGCAGCCTCCAGGGATGCGCGGAGAACTGAGCCAACAGGGCCGTGCGGCCCACGGGGTTGCCCGTGAGGAAAGGAAGCGCCGGCTGGATGCGGCGCACCAGCGCGACGGACGCTTTGATGCTGGCACCAAAGATCGCGGCCTGGCGGTCACTCCAAAAACCTCCAGGGTCGAGCGCGACCGTGGTCCCGGCGTGCCCCCGCCGCGCCATTTCCAAGGCCATGCGTGCCCCCATGGAGCTGCCGACCAGATCAATGTCGCCCAGTTCCGCTTCGCCGATGAAGGCTTCGACGGCATCGGTCAGCGTCGCGATTGTCGTCTCGCCGGTCAGGGGGGCGGATTCCCCGCACCCGGGCAGATCGACGGCGATGACATCTCGTTCAGCAGCCAGCGCCGGGACTATCGGGTTCCAGTTTCCTGCACTGGATCCGAGACCATGGACCAGGAGGAGCGGCTTACCGGAGCCCTGCCGGGTTGAGTGCAACATGGCTTCACTCTACTGTGCGGGCCGCCACGATCACGGGAGCACTCCAGATCTGCCTAAAGGGGTCGCTGTTCGCGGCGCTTCCGTTCCGCAAATCCCGAGATCACCTGTGCGTCGTTGGCGTGGTAAGTCCTCCAAGCGCTGCCGACGTCAACCCACAGGGCGGGTTGGTCCGCCTCCGGAACGAGGCGGGCCGTCCCAGGGCTGGCGATCGACCAGTAGGAGAGGTTCAGCGTCGGCGGCCAGTCGTCCCGGTAGGACCGGACAGCAGCGAAGGCCGGGACCGCGGCGACCTCAAGGACGAGCCCGGTCTCCTCGGCCAGCTCCCGTACGGCGCCCTCACGGGAGGTCTCCCCCGGTTCCACCTTCCCGCCCGGCGGTACCAGCCCTCGCCAGGGATGATCCACCACGAGGAGTCTCAAGTAGTCGGGCGAAAAAACCCACACATCTGCCGCCAGGGGTGCTGCTCCGCCATCCACACGCTTCGGAACCAACGCTCCGCCCCGTCCTCAACCTTCTCGGCCGCGGCAAGGTCACGCAGCGCCGCGGCAACGGCGTCGGGGCCATGGACGGGCGTCATCTACAGCACGTCCACGCCGTCGAGCCGGACCTGCACCGGGTCGTCGCTTCGCTTGGCCGCGGCGGCCGCCTTAACGGCCCGCAGCGCCTTAGTCACTTCGGCTGCCTGGGCGTACGGAATGAACAGCAGCGTCCGGACGTCTTCGCCGCGGGACGCGCCGCCGGCCTGGACACCCAGCCCACCGGCACCCGGAATCCCCGCACCCGGCACGCCCGGCGCCGGAAACCCGGAGCCGGGAAGCGGCGCCGGTCCGGCGGTCCGCAGCGTGATGCCCCGCGACGCGAGGCCGGCCTCGACGGCGGAGGTGAAATGCCCGACCGCCGTCCTTGGTCCGGTCAGGGACGCGACCCGCACCGCCGGGGGCAGCGACAGTTCCTGCCGGAGTCCGAGTTCCCGGCCGGCATAACCGGCGGGATCCCAACGCAGCAGCGCACCCACGCCCGCGGCGTCGTCGGCGGTGATCACCACCAGGCCGCCATCGGCGGCGGGCCGGACCAGGGCGGCGGCATTGAACCAGCGGCGCACGGCGTCCTCGCCCGCCCTAAGGTTCTCGCGGCGCAGCAGGGAATCTCCGTCCAGCAGTAGCGCGGCGGCGTATCCGCCCGCCGCCACGGGCTCGGCTCCCACGGTGGCGACCACGAGGGCCTTGGTGTCCGGGACGGTGGCCAGGACCCGGTCACCGGACGAGTTCAGCACGGGTTTGCCGGGGAAAGCGCGGCCCAGTTCCTCCGCGGTCCGGAGCGCCCCGGTGGCGCCCCGGCGGAGCTGAGTGCCGTTGCAGGTGGCACACCGCCAATGACCCGCCGCGGTGGAGCACCAGCGGCAGACCGGGACGGCGCCGCTGCCGGCGGGTCCGTTGATGGCCAGCGGGCCGTTGCAGGCGGTGCAGCGGGCCGGTTCGCGGCAGCGCTCACACGCCAGCGACGGCGCATACCCGGCGCGGGCCACCTGCACCAGTACCGGTCCGCGTTCCAGGCCCTCCTTCGCCGCACGCCATGCCGCGCCGGGGAGACGGGCGATCCGGGCCAGCGGGTCGCGCTCCTGCTCGAAGCTGTCCGCGGTATTCACCACACGCGGCACGGTCCGGCGCACCACGGTGCGGTCCGCTTCGACGGGAAGTGCCCAGCCGGACTCCACCAGCCGCTGGGTCTCCGTGCTACGGGCGTGCCCGGCGAGTAGGCAGGCCGCCCCTTCGTGCACCGCCCGCAGCAGGAGCACCTCGCGCGCATGGGCGTACGGCGCCCGTTGTTCGATGTGCAGGTCGTCCCCGTCGTCCCAGCAGACCACCAGTCCGAGGCGGTGCACCGGGGCGTAGGCGGCCGACCGCGTCCCGACCACGACGCCTGCCGCCCCGCTGAGCACCCGCAGGAAGTTCCGGTAGCGCGGGGTGGGCCCGTCGTCGGCGGTCAGCCGCGCCACGTCCGCGGCGGGCAGCAGCTCCAGGAGCGCCGCCTCCACCCGGTCCAGGTCCCGGTAGTCGGGTACGACGACGACGGCGCCCCGGCCAGAGCGGCGCACGGCCGCGACGGCTTCGGCGATCAGCCGGGGCCACGCCGCGGGGCCGAAGCCTTGCAGCGCCGAGAGCACCGCACGGGGCGACTCCCCCGCGCCCAGGTGCTGCAGGAACGCACCGCCGTTGCGGTAGGCGGACCAGCCCGAGGGCGGCAGAACTGCCGCCGGTGCCGCCTTGTCCGGCGGGAGTGCCTCAGTCCCGGCATCCTCGGGCACGGGTTCGGTAAACAGAGCCGGGTCCAGGTCACCGCCGGGGGCGAATTCCTTCTCCAGCCTCGCCATCCGCGGCGGCACGGCAACGCGCAGGACGTCACTGACGGTGCCGGCGTAGCGGGCCGCGACGCGCTCCGCCAGCGCTGCCACCCCGGGAGTCAGCACGGGCACCGGGGAAACCACCTTGTGCAGCGGCACCAGCGCATGCCCGGCGTCGGAGGCGGCTACGCGTTCCAGCAGGAAGCCGCCAAGCTCCTGCCCGCCAAACTTGACCTTCACCCGAACGCCGGGCCGGGCCGCAGCGTCCAGGTCGGCGGGCACGCTGTAGTCAAAGGGCCGGTCCAGGTGCGGCAGGAAGCTCTCCAGCTGCACCCGTGCCACGGGAAGTTCGGCGGCCAGGGCGGGACCCGCCGCGGCGGCGGAGGCCGGGAAGCCCTGCAGGAGGGAGAGCTGGAAGGGTTCTTCCGGCGCGGCGGGGCGGCGTGACTCGCTCACGGGTCTCTCTCCTTTCCCAGGTGCTTCGGGCCGGCACAACGGCATTCAAAAGGCTGCGGACGCGGCCGAAAAGGCCGGTTAAAACAGGTAGCCAGGCCGCCGGTTGGCGGCCTGGCTACAGCACATCACAGAGCACTGACAATGTGGAATCAGGCGTTGAAGAAGGCCTTCAGCGCGTCCACGCGGTCCAGCCGCTCCCAGGTGAAGTCCGGTTCGTCGCGGCCGAAGTGGCCGTGCGCGGCGGTCTTGGCGTAGATCGGGCGCTTGAGGTCGAGGGCGTCGATGATGGCGCGCGGGCGCAGGTCGAAGATCTCGGAGATCGCCTCGCTGATGCGTGCCGGGTCCACGGTCTCGGTGCCGAAGGTTTCCACGTAGGTGCCCACGGGGCGGGCCTGGCCGATCGCGTAGGCGATCTGGATCTCGGCGCGTCGGGCCAGGCCCGCCGCCACCACGTTCTTGGCAACCCAGCGCATGGCGTAGGCTGCGGAGCGGTCCACCTTCGACGGATCCTTGCCGGAGAAGGCGCCGCCGCCGTGGCGGGCCATACCGCCGTAGGTGTCGACGATGATCTTGCGGCCGGTCAGGCCGGCGTCGCCCACCGGGCCGCCGATCACGAAGGCACCGGCGGGGTTGAGGATGTTGCGTGACCGGGAGGTGTCCAGGTTGGACATGGCCATCACCGGGTTCACCACCTGCTCGGCGAGGTCGGCCCGGAGCTGGTCAAGGCTGGCGCCCTCGGCGTGCTGGCTGGAGATCACGACGGTCTCGAGCGAGACCGGACGGTCGCCGTCGTAGCCCACGGTCACCTGGGTCTTGCCGTCGGGGCGCAGGTAGTCCAGCTGGCCGGACTTGCGGACCTCGGTGAGGCGCTCGGAGAGCCGGTGCGCCAGCCAGATCGGGACCGGCATGTAGGAGGGGGTCTCGTCGCTGGCGTAGCCGAACATGAGGCCCTGGTCGCCGGCGCCCTGGAGGTCGTAGTCGTCCTCCTGGCGGCCTTCGCGGGCCTCGATGGAGTTGAAGACGCCGCCGGCGATGTCGTTGGACTGCTGGCCGATGGAAACCGAAACGCCGCAGCGGGCGCCGTCGAAGCCGTTGGCGGAGGAGTCGTAGCCGATGCCCAGGATCGTCTCGCGGACGATCTGCGGGATCTCGACGTACGCGTCGGTGGTCACCTCGCCGGCAACGTGGACCAGGCCGGTGGTGGCGAGGGTTTCGACGGCGACCCGGGACTCAGGGTCCTTGGCCAGCAGGGCGTCGAGGATGGCATCGCTGATCTGGTCACAGATCTTGTCCGGGTGTCCCTCCGTCACGGACTCGGAGGTGAAGAGCCGGAGCGAGGCGGGCGTGGACCCGTGAAAGTCTGGGATGTGCAGCGGTAAAGTCACTCAACTACCTTACTGGTTGGGAACGGGCATACAGCGGCGCGTGACCTCCGGTGAGGGAGACCTTGCTAACGCCGGGTGTCAGGCGGGCGGTTGCACCCGGCTCAGCTCGGCGCTGACGCGGTCGATCACGGCAGCAGCGACATCGGACTTGCTGCCCGACGCCTCTTGGGGTTCGGAGCCGGAGCGGGCAAGGATGACTACGGAATTGGTGTCCTGGCCGAAGACCTCATCGCGGCCCACCTGGTTGACCACCAGGAGGTCGCAGCCCTTGCGCCGCAACTTGGCCTCGGCGTACTCGAGGACCCCGCCGTCGGCGTCGCCGGTCTCGGCGGCGAAGCCCACAATCAGCTGGTTGCGGGATGCGGTGTCGCGGACCTCCACCAGTTCCTTGAGGATGTCCGGGTTGCGGACCAGGGTGATGACCGGGTCGGCGGTATCGTCGCGCTTCTTGATCTTGGTCCCGGAGGTTTCGGCCGGGCGGAAATCGGCGACGGCGGCGGCCATGATGATGACGTCCGACTCGGCGGAGGCGCGCAGGGCGGCCTGCCGGAGTTCCAGCGCGGTTTCCACGCGGACGACGTCGACCCCCTCGGGCGCGGGGACGTCCATGTGCGCGGCGAGCAGCCGGACCTTCGCGCCGGCGTCGCGGGCGGCGGCGGCGAGAGCCACGCCCTGCTTCCCGGAGGAGCGGTTGCCAAGGAATCGGACCGGGTCCAGTGGTTCACGGGTACCGCCGGCACTGATGGTGACCCTGGTGCCGGCCAGCGGGCCGGGGCCGGAAGCTGTGGGGCCGGCAGGGCCGGGGGCCGCAGCACGCTCCGGGGCGTCGGGGATGCCGGAGGATTCGGCCAGCGCCATGGCGGCGGCGAAGATCGCGGCGGGTTCGGGCAACCGGCCGGGGCCGGAGTCGGCGCCGGTGAGGCGACCCGAGTCGGGCTCGAGAACGGTGATGCCGCGGGAGCGCAGGGTCTCGACGTTCGCCTGCGTGGCCTGGTGGCGCCACATCTCGGTGTGCATGGCGGGGGCCATCAGGACCGGCCCGCCGGCCATCAGCAGCGTGTTGGTGAGCAGGTCGTTGGCCTGCCCGGTGGCGGCGCGGGCCAGCAGGTCGGCCGTCGCCGGCGCCACCACGATCAGCTCCGCCTCGTGGCCGAGCCGGACGTGGTTGACGGTGTGCACGTCGTCGAAGACGCTGTTGCTCACCGGGTGCCCGGAGAGGGCCTCCCAGGTGGCAACCCCCACGAACCGGGTGGAGGCGTCGGTGGGGATGACGGTGACGTCATGACCGGCTTCAGTAAAAAGCCGGAGGAGCGATGCCGCCTTGTAGGCGGCGATCCCTCCCCCGACTCCGAGGACTATGCGCACGTGACCTCCGTCAGGCAGCAGAGCATTTACTCTGCGGCGGCCTCGATCGGCGTGGAAACGAGCTTGCCTTCGTTGATCTCGCGCAGGGCGATGGACAGCGACTTCTCGTTCAGCTTGGTGTCGACCAGCGGGCCGACGTACTCGAAGAGGCCCTCGTGCAGCTGAGCGTAGTAGGCGTTGATCTGGCGGGCACGCTTGGCACCGAAGATCACCAGGCCGTACTTCGAGTCGGCTGCCTTCAGCAGTTCGTCGATCGGCGGGTTGATGATGCCTTCAAGGTTCGTGGACACGAATTCTCCAAATTCTTACGGGCCGATACGTCCCGTGGCCGAGGTTACGGGTTCGGGGTCAGCCCCATGAGTGAAACAAGCTCGTCAGCTGCACGGCGAACGTCGTCGTTGACCACGGTGTGGTCAAACTCCGGTTCAGCAGCAAGTTCTAGTTTAGCGGTTTCCAGCCTTTGCTGCTGTTCTTCCGCGGATTCCGTGCCGCGGCCCACCAGGCGGCGGACCATTTCGTCCCAGCTCGGCGGGGCCAGGAAGACGAACTGTGCGTCCGGGACGGCCTGCTTGACCTGGCGCGCGCCCTGCAGGTCAATCTCCAGGAGGACGGAGCGTCCCTCGGCGATGGCGGCGTCCACGGTGGAGCGGAGGGTGCCGTAGCGGTTGCGGCCGTGCACCACGGCCCATTCCAGCAGTTCGCCCTTCGCCACCAGCTCGTCGAACTCGTCGGCGGTCTTGAAGAAGTAGTGCACGCCGTCCTGCTCTCCCGGACGCGGTTCGCGGGTGGTGGCGGAGACCGAGAGCCAGACGCCCGGGTAGTTGTCCCGGATGTAGGTGGACACGGTGCCTTTGCCGACGGCGGTCGGTCCGGCGAGGACTGTCAGTCCGGGTTTCTTGCTCACATATTCCTTTAGCGGTGCTTTATTTCGAACGGGGCTGCTTCTCGTCTATAAAATCTACCAGCGCAGCGCGTTGGTGGGTTCCCAGCCCCCGCACCCGGCGGGAGGCCGCGATGCCGAGCCGCTCCATGATCGCCGCGGCACGCACCTGGCCGATGCCGGGCAGGGCCTCGAGCAGTTCCACCACCCGCATGCGTGCCACCGCCTCGTCCGTTTCCGCGGCGCCGAGCAGTTCGGTGATGGACAGCCGGCCCGACTTCAGCCGCTCCTTGGCTTCGGCCCGGGTAACCCGGGCGGCGGCAGCCTTGCGCAGGGCATCGGCACGCTCCTGCGGCGTGAGGGGTCGCAAACTCACTGGGGTCCTCCCTGCGTAGCTGTTCCCGAACCTACCCTTTGGCAGCGTAGGAACGCAATGGAGGACCCCGGCCTCACCGCCCCCTGAACCCGCACGGGAGCGGTTCAGCCCGGTGTCAGGCGGTCCGCAGCCCGTCGAGGGTACGCTGGGCCGCGGCCCGCAGGCCGGCGGTGTCCGGACCCGCGGCCAGGATGTCCCGGCTCGAGGTCCCGAGGACCTGGCCGTAGGCGGCACCGAAGGTCCGCTTGAGGTCGGCGGGAGTGGCTCCCTGGGCGCCCAGGCCAGGGGCCAGGATGGGGCCGCGGACGGCTTCCAGGTCCAGGCCGAGGTCGGTCAGGGCCGAACCCACGGTGGCGCCGACGACGAGGCCCACGGAGCCCATGGCGCCGTCGTAGCGCCGGTTCTCCCCGGCCGCTGCGGTGACGATCCGCCGGGCCACGGAGTCCGCCCCACCCACGTGCTGCACGGAGGCGCCTTCCGGGTTGGAGGTCAGAGCCAGGACGAAGACACCCCTCCCGGCCTCAGCCGCGAGGTCCAGGGCCGGGCGCAGCGATTCGAAGCCCAGGTAGGGGCTAAGGGTGACGGAGTCGGCGGCCAGGGCCGAGCCGTCCCGCAGCCACGCGTCGGCGTAGGCGGCCATGGTGGAGCCGATGTCGCCGCGCTTGGCGTCGGCGATGCTGAGCACTCCCCCGGCGGTGCATTCGGCGAGGGTGCGTTCCAGCGCGGCCATGCCGGCAGAGCCGTGCCGTTCGTAGAGCGCCACCTGCGGCTTCACCGCGGCGGCGAGCGGACCCACGGCCTCCAGCACGGTGAGCGAGAAACGTTCGACGCCGGCGGCGTCGTCGTTCAGGCCCCAGGCGCTCAGCAGCGCCGGGTGCGGGTCAATACCGACGCAGAGCGGGCCGCGCACGGCCATGGCCCGGCCCAGCCGGGAGCCGAAGGACTCCCGGCCGGCCGTGGTGTCCGTGCCCTGCTCAGGCATGCTGGGCCGCGGTCCGGGCGGCTTCCTGCGATTCGGCGAGGGCCGCGGCGTGCTCCTGCAGGCTGGTGACGGACCATTCGTAGGTCCGCATCGCCTCGATCGCCTGCACCGCGGCGTTGAACTCGGCCACGGTCGTGATGCAGGGGATGCCGATGGACGTCGCGGCGGCGCGGATCTCGTAGCCGTCGCTGCGGGCCTCGCCACCGGAGGGGGTGTTGAAGACCATGTCGATCTCGCCGGCGACGATTAGGTCCGCGATGGTCCCTTCACCCTCGGCGCTGCTGCCCTCGGCGACCTTGCGGACCGGGGTGGCCTGCAGGCCGTTGCGGCGCAGCACGTCGGCGGTGCCGCCGGTGGAGACGATCTCGAAGCCGAGGTCGGAGAGGCGCTTGACCGCCATGATGACGGCGCGCTTGTCCCGGTTGGCGACGGAGACGAACACCTTGCCCTCGGTGGGAAGCGCGTTGTTGGCCCCGGCCTGGCTCTTGGCGAAGGCGGTGTCGAAGTGCTTGTCGATGCCCATGACCTCGCCGGTGGAGCGCATTTCCGGGCCGAGCAGGGAGTCGACCACCTTGCCCTCGGGGGTCCGGAACCGGCTGAACGGCAGCACGGCTTCCTTGACGGCGACGGGGGCGTCCAGCGGAAGGGTGGACCCGTCACCGGACTCCGGCAGCATCTTGTAGGCGCTGCGGAGCTGGTTGATGGTGACGCCGGCGCCGATCAGCGCGGCCGCCTTGGCCATCTGCACCCCGGTGGCCTTGGAGACGAACGGCACGGTGCGCGAGGCGCGCGGGTTCGCCTCGAGCACGTAGAGCACGTCGGAGGCCAGCGCGAACTGGATGTTGATCAGGCCGCGGACGCCCACGCCCTCGGCGATGGCCCGGGTGGCGGTCCGGACCCGGTCGATCACGTTGTTGCCCAGGGTGATCGGGGGCAGCACACAGGCGGAGTCACCGGAGTGGATGCCGGCCTCTTCGATGTGCTCCATGATGCCGCCGAGGTACAGGTCCTTGCCGTCGAAGAGGGCGTCGACGTCGATCTCGACGGCGTCCTCGAGGAACCGATCGATCAGCACCGGGTGGTCCGGGGTGATCTCGGTGGCGTTGGCGATGTAGCGGGAGAGGTTGGCCTCGTCGTAGACGATCTCCATGCCGCGGCCGCCCAGGACGTAGGACGGGCGGACCAGGACCGGGTAGCCGATCTCGTCGGCGATCTTCTTGGCATCCTCGAAGGACACGGCGGTGCCGTTCTTCGGGGCGATCAGGCCGGCCTCGTCGAGGACGCGGGAGAAGGCGCCGCGGTGCTCGGCCAGGTCGATCGCCTCCGGGGAGGTGCCGAGGATCGGCACGCCGGCGTCGGCCAGCTGCTGGGCGAGCTTGAGCGGGGTCTGGCCGCCGAGTTGGACGAAGACGCCCATGACGCCGCCGGTGCGTTCCTCGGCCGCGATGACCTCAAGGACGTCCTCGAGGGTCAGCGGTTCGAAGTAGAGCCGGGTGGAGATGTCGTAGTCGGTGGACACGGTCTCCGGGTTGCAGTTGACCATGACGGTCTCGTAGCCGGCCTTGCGCAGCGCCATCGAGGCGTGGACGCAGGAGTAGTCGAATTCGATGCCCTGGCCGATCCGGTTCGGACCGGAGCCGAGGATGATGATGGAGGGCTTGGCGTGCAGCGCAACCTCGTCTTCCTCGTCGTAGGAGGAGTAGTGATACGGGGTGTACGCGGCGAACTCGGCGGCGCAGGTGTCCACGGTCTTGTAGACCGGGCGGATGTCCAGGGCCTGCCGGACGCCGCGGACCACGGCCTCCGGGTTGTGCGTCAGGGCGCCGATCTGGGCGTCGGAGAAGCCGTGCCGCTTGGCGCGCTGCAGCATCTCCTTGGTCAGGGCGGTGGACTGGCGGATCTCGAGGGAGATCTCGTTGAGCAGCTGCAGCTGGTCCAGGTACCACGGGTCGATCTTGGTGGCCTCGAAGAGCTGCTCCACCGTGGCGCCGCCCAGCAGGGCGCGCTGGACCTGGTGCAGGCGGTCGGTGGTGGGGCGCTTGGCCTTCTCGACCAGTTCCGCAACCTCCCACTCCGGGACCGGGGTGAAGTCCAGCTGCGAACCCTTCTGCTCCAGGGAGCGGAGGGCCTTCTGCAGGGCCTCGGTGAAGTTGCGGCCCATCGCCATGGCCTCGCCCACGGACTTCATGGTGGTGGTCAGCGTGGGGTCCGCGGCCGGGAACTTCTCGAACGCGAAGCGCGGGACCTTGACGACGACGTAGTCCAGGGTCGGCTCGAAGGACGCCGGGGTCTTCTGCGTGATGTCGTTCGGGATCTCGTCCAGGGTGTAGCCGAGCGAGAGCTTGGTGGCGATCTTGGCGATCGCGAAGCCGGTGGCCTTGGAGGCCAGGGCCGAGGAGCGGGAGACGCGCGGGTTCATCTCGATGACGACGACGCGGCCGGTGTCGGGTTCGACGGCGAACTGGATGTTGCAGCCGCCGGTGTCGACGCCGACCTCGCGGATGACGGCGATCGCGATGTCGCGCAGCCGCTGGTACTCGCGGTCGGTCAGGGTCAGGGCCGGGGCGACGGTGATGGAGTCGCCGGTGTGGACGCCCACCGGGTCGAAGTTCTCGATCGAGCAGACCACCACGACGTTGTCGTTCTTGTCGCGCATCATCTCGAGCTCGTACTCCTTCCAGCCGAGGATGCTCTCTTCGAGCAGCACCTCGGTGGTGGGGCTGTACTGCAGGCCCTGGCCGACGATGCGGCGCAGGTCGCCCTCGTCGTAGGCGAGGCCGGAGCCGAGGCCGCCCATGGTGAAGGAGGGCCGGACCACCATCGGGTAGCCCAGGTCTTCGGCGGCCGTGAGGGCCTCGTCGATGGTGTGGATGATGTGGCTGCGGGCCGATTCGGCGCCGCAGCGCTCCACGACGCCCTTGAACTTTTCCCGGTCTTCGCCGAGTTCGATCGCGGCGATGTTGGCGCCGATCAGTTCGACGTTGTACTTCTCCAGGACGCCGTTCTTGTCCAGGGCGATCGCGGTGTTCAGCGCGGTCTGGCCGCCCAGGGTGGGCAGGACGGCGTCGGGGCGTTCCTTGGCGATGATCTTCTCGACCACCTCGGGGGTGATCGGTTCGATGTAGGTTGCGTCGGCGAACTCCGGGTCGGTCATGATGGTGGCCGGGTTGGAGTTGACGAGGATGACGCGCAGGCCTTCGTCCTTGAGGACGCGCAGTGCCTGGGTGCCGGAGTAGTCGAATTCGGCCGCCTGGCCGATCACGATCGGGCCGGAACCGATGACCAGGACGCTCTTCAGGTCAGTTCTCTTGGGCATTACTTCTTGTCCTCAGTCTTGGAGTCGGTGGAGGTCGTGGTGCCGACGTTCGCGGCCGCGGTCTTCGTGCTCTCCATCAGGTCGATGAAGCGGTCGAAGAGGTAGGCGGCGTCGTGCGGGCCGGAGGCCGCCTCGGGGTGGTACTGGACCGAGAAGGCGGGGATGTCCAGGCAGTTCAGGCCCTCGACGACGTCGTCGTTGAGGCTGACGTGGCTGACCTGGACGCGGCCGAAGCGCTCCTCGGGGGCCACCGTGTCGCCCGCCAGCGGGGCGTCGACGGCGAAGCCGTGGTTCTGCGAGGTGATCTCGACCTTGCCGGTGGCGCGGTCCATGACCGGCTGGTTGATCCCGCGGTGGCCGTAGCGCAGCTTGTACGTGCCGAAGCCGAGCGCACGGCCGAGGATCTGGTTGCCGAAGCAGATGCCGAAGTAGGGCAGCTTGGCGTCCAGCACGGAGCGGAGCAGGCCCACCTGGGTGTCGGCGGTGGCGGGGTCGCCGGGGCCGTTGGACATGAAGACGCCGTCGGGGTTGACGGCCTTGACGTCCTCCAGGGTGGCGGTGGCCGGCAGGACGTGGACCCGGACGCCGCGCTCGGCGAACCGGATGGGGGTCATGCGCTTGATGCCAAGGTCGATCGCGGCGATGCTGAACCGCGGCTCGCCTTCCCAGCCCCAGTCGGCGGGCTCGACCGTGTAAGCCTCGTCGACGCTGACCTCCTCGGCCAGGCGGGAGCCTTCCATGGGGGCGCTGGCGAGGACGGCGTCGACCAGTTCCTTGTCCGTCGCGCGGGCGGCGTCGCCGGAGAAGATGCCGGCGCGCATGGTCTTGTGTTCGCGCAGGTGGCGGGTGATGGCGCGGGTGTCCACGCCCTGGATGCCGACAACGCCCTGCTCGGTGAGCTCCTCGTCCAGGCTCCGCTCGGAGCGCCAGTTGGAGGGGCGGCGGGCGGCGTCGCGGACGACGTAGCCGGCCACCCAGATGCGGCGGGACTCGGCGTCGTCCTTGTTGACGCCGGTGTTGCCGATGTGAGGCGCGGTCTGCACCACGAGCTGGCGGGCGTAGGAGGGATCCGTAATGGTCTCCTGGTAGCCGGTCATGCCGGTGGCGAAGACGGCCTCGCCGAGGGCGGTGCCGGTGGCGCCGTAGCTGCGGCCGCGGAAGATGCGGCCGTCCTCGAGGACAAGCACGGCGGGCTCCGGCGCGGCGGGGACGCCGGCGGCGGTCCCGGACTCGGACTTGTCTTGCTCTGTTGCGATCACTGGTTGCGTCACGTCGTTACTTTCCACTTTCGGCTTCTGCCTGGGGGGCAGCGGAGATCAAATCATTGAGAACGGTCAGGAGGGCGGTCTTGTCCTCGGCGCGGCGGCTGCGGAATCCGGTATCCAGCTCGCGGGTCCCGAGCATCCAGCTCAGGACCAGGAGCCCGTCCTGTTCCACGAACTTGCCGGCCATGCCGCTTTCCTGGCGTACGCCGGTAAGGCATTCCACGGGGATGAAGAGCGGACCCGCGCCGGCGCGGTCAAAGAGGACGCCGTCGCGGTGCACGGAGAGGCCGGCGTTGGTGCGCAGGCCGAGCCCATGGACGGCGATCCGGTCCAGCCAGTCCCCCGCGGTGGTGGTGGCCACGTACTGGCCCTCGGCCTCGGCCAGGGCCGGGCCAAGCGCGTCGGGGGCCTCGGGCAGCGCCGGGATGTCCGCCTGGCGTCGGAGCCGGTTGCGCCAGCCCAGCCCGATCAGCACCAGCGCCACGGCCACCAGGACCAAAACCAGGAGCAGCGAGAGTTCCTTGACCATCAGGGGCGCCCCGCCGTGTCCGCGGCGTCCCAGCGGTAGGGGGTGTTCAGCGCGCCGTCGAGGACGGTCGGGTGGCCGTGCAGGAAGGTGGCCATCACCTTGCCCGGGAGTTCCCGGCCGGCGAATGGAGAGTTGCGGCCCATGGTTGCCATCTTAGAAGGGTCAACGCTCCAGCGCGCAGCCGCGTCCACCAGGATGACGTTCGCGGGTTCCCCGGCCTCCAGCGGCCGGCCCTGGTCTTCCACCCGGCCGATCGCGGCGGGGGTGGTGGAGGTCACGCGGGCGAAGTCGGCCCAGTCCATCAGGCCGGTTTCGATCATGGTGTGCTGGACGACGGAGAGGGCGGTCTCCAGCCCGGTCATGCCCATGGCCGCCTGCGCCCACTCGCACTCCTTGTGCTCGCTGGGGTGCGGGGCGTG
This sequence comes from Arthrobacter sp. NPDC080086, assembly GCF_040702285.1. NCBI lineage: Bacteria > Bacillati > Actinomycetota > Actinomycetes > Micrococcales > Micrococcaceae > Arthrobacter > Arthrobacter sp. NPDC080086. The sequence continues at coordinate 2,653 of NZ_JBFBKP010000045.1, read as the reverse complement.
GTCGGTGCCGACCACGTCGATGGTGCCGTCGGCGAGGGCGGCGCGCAGGGCCTGGACGTCCTCGTCGGTGCGCAGCGGCGGGTTGACCTTGTAGACGGGGTCGTAGCTGCGGACCAGTTCGTCGGTGAGCCAGAGGTGGTGCGGGGTGACCTCGGCGGTGACGTTGATGCCGCGGGACTTGGCCCAGCGGATGATCTCGACCGACCCGGCGGTGGAGACGTGGCAGACGTGCAGGCGGGAGCCGACGTGCTGGGCCAACAGGACGTCGCGGGCGATGATGCTTTCCTCGGCCACCGCGGGCCAGCCGGCGAGGCCGAGGACGGCGGAGACGGCGCCCTCGTTCATCTGGGCCCCGGCGGTGAGCCGGGGTTCCTGCGCGTGCTGGGCGACGACGCCGTCGAACGCCTTGACGTATTCGAGGGCGCGGCGCATCAGGACCGGGTCGCTGACGCAGATGCCGTCGTCGGAGAAGACCCTGACCCGGGCCCGGGAGTCCGCCATGGCGCCGAGTTCGGCGAGCTGCTCGCCGGCCAGGCCGACGGTGACGGCGCCGACCGGGCGGACGTCGGCCCAGCCGGCGGTGCGGCCCAGGCTGAAGACCTGTTCGACGACGCCGGCGGTGTCCGCAACGGGGTTGCTGTTGGCCATGGCGTGGACGGCGGTGTAGCCGCCCAGGGCGGCGGCGCGGGTGCCGGTCTCGACCGTTTCGGCGTCCTCGCGGCCGGGTTCGCGCAGGTGGGTGTGGATGTCCACCATGCCCGGCAGTGCGACGAGGCCGTGCGCATCAATCACGGTGACGCCGTCGTCGTTGGCGAGGTCGGTGCCGCGGGCGGCGATGACGCCGTCGCGGATCAGCAGGTCTTCGGCCGGGCCGCCGAGGATCGAGGCGCCACGGATGAGGTAGCTGCCGGTCTGGTGCTGCGGTGCCATCAGTGGCTCTCCTTGGAGTGGGTGGGGGCTGGCTCGCGGGTGTCGCCGGAGAGCAGCAGGTACAGGGCGGCCATCCGGACGGACACGCCGTTGCGGACCTGGGCCAGGACGGTGGAGCGCGGCGAATCGGCGGCGGCGGAGGAGATCTCCAAGCCGCGGTTCATCGGGCCGGGGTGCATGATGATGGTGTCCTTCAGGCCCAGGGTGTCCAGGGCGCGGAGGCGGTTGTCATCGAAGCCCCAGCGGCGGGAGTACTCCCGGGTGGTGGGGAAGAACGAGGCGTTCATCCGCTCCCCTTGGACCCGGAGCATCATCATCGCGTCGACGCCGCCGGCGAGGGTCTGGTCCAGGTCGTAGCTGACGGTGCAGGGCCAGTGTTCGACGCCGATGGGCAGCAGCGTGGGCGGCGCGACGAGAGTGACCTCTGCGCCGAGGGTGCGCAGCAGCCAGACGTTGGAGCGGGCCACCCGGGAGTGCAGGACGTCGCCGGCGATCGCGACGCGCATCCCGGTCAGGTCCGCCCCGGTGGAAGGGACGCCGGCGAGCTTCGACCAGTGCCGGCGCATGGTGAAGGCGTCCAGCAGGGCCTGGGTGGGGTGTTCGTGGGTGCCGTCGCCGGCGTTGATGACGCCGGCGTCGATCCAGTCCGTGGCGGCGAGCCGGTGCGGGGCGCCGGAGGCCCAGTGCCGGATGACGACGGCGTCCGCGCCCATCGCGGCGAGGGTCTGGGCGGTGTCCTTGAGGGATTCGCCCTTGGAAACGGAGGAGCCCTTGGCGGCGAAGTTGATCACGTCCGCGGACAGCCGCTTGGCGGCGGCCTCGAAGGAGATCCGGGTGCGGGTGGAGTCCTCGAAGAAGAGGTTGACCACGGTGCGCCCGCGGAGGGCGGGGAGTTTCTTGACCTCGCGGTCGCCGACGGCGGACATTTCCTCCGCGGTGTCGAGGATGCGGATCGCGTCTGCGCGGCTGAGGTCCCCGGTGGAAAGCAGGTGCCTCATGCGGTGGCCTCGACGGCTGCCTCGATGACGACCTCGTTGACGGGGCGGCCGTCCGCGCTGTCGGTTTCCTCGAGCCGGACCCGGACCTTCTCGGCGGAGGAGGTCGGCAGGTTCTTGCCGACGTGGTCGGCGCGGATCGGCAGTTCGCGGTGGCCCCGGTCGATCAGGACGGCCAGGCGGACGATCCTCGGCCGGCCCAGGTCCACGAGGGCGTCGAGGGCGGCGCGGATGGTGCGGCCGGAGTAGAGGACGTCGTCGATGAGGACCACGACCTTGTTGTCGATGCCGGTGCGCGGGAGCTGCGTGGGGTAAGGGGGCCGCGTGGGCTGGTGCGAGAGGTCGTCACGGAACATGGTGACGTCGAGTTGGCCGACGATGGCGGCGGGATCCACGGACGGATCGGCGGCGGCGATCTTCGCGGCGAGCCGGACGGCCAGCGGGTAGCCGCGGCGCGGGATGCCCAGCAAGACCAGGTCCTGGGAGCCCTTGTTGGACTCGAGAATTTCGTGGGCTATACGAGTGAGTGCCCGGTCGATGTCGGCCTGGCTGAGCACGACGCGGCTCAGCTGAACCGTCGCCGGTACCGGTGATTCCGGAACAGAAGTCATCGCTCGTCTCCCCTTTCCCCGCCTCACGGGACGGAATTAAAAAAGGAACATTTGCTCTTTCAAATTACCACACGGGCCCCGGCGCTTCGGGTCTCCGGGACGCGGTGTGCATCACAC
>NZ_JBFBKP010000044.1:0-37628 GCF_040702285.1 Arthrobacter sp. NPDC080086 | reverse complement strand
GTCCGGCCGGCCGCCCCGAAACCGCCCATCGCGGAGCCCGTGGGCCCGGCGGTCGGGATCGAACCCGAGTGCGGCTGGGCCGCCGTCGCGAACGTCCACGCCGCCGTGCCCAGGCCGCCGGCCAGCAGGGTGAGGATGACGACGCCGGCGGTGGCCGCCTTGCGGAGCGCGGCGGGAATGGCCCGCAGCCGGTCAAGCTGCAACATCAGCGCCGCCGCGGCGAGGACACCGAGGATCACCACGGCCACCCGCAGCCAGGGCAGCCACGACGGATCCCGGCCCAGCAGCACCGCGGACCAGATCGAGGTCGCCAGCACCGTGACCGCCAGGACCAGCCGCGCCGGCCAGAAGGACCGGCCGCGCCACAGCTGCACGCCGCCCAGGCCCACGAGGGCCGCGACCGCGGGGGCCAGCGCCACCGCGTAATACGGGTGCACGATGCCGCTCATGAAGCTGAAGATGCCCGCGGTGACCACCAGCCAGCCGCCCCAGAGCAGCAGGGCCGCACGGGTCGCGGAGGTCCGGGCCTCGCGCCGGGTGAACCACAGGCCGGCCAGCAGGAGGATCAGCGCCGCGGGCAACAGCCAGGACACCTCGCCGCCGAAACTGGTGCCGAACATCCGGGCGATCCCGGCGGCCCCGCCGAAGCTGGCGTTCCCGCCAAAGCCACCCGCGCCGGCGCCGCCGGCTGCCCCGGCAGCGCCGGCCGCGCCGCCAAGGTCAGTTGCCCCGCCAAAGCCCGCAGAGCCGCCCGGCCTGCCCTCGCCGGACCCGGTGATCCGGCCCAGGCCGTTGTAGCCAAAGGTCAGTTCGAGGAAGCTGTTGGTCGTGGAGCCGGCCATGTACGGACGGGCCGACGCCGGGGTCAACTGGAACAGCGCCACGTAGCTGCCGGCCACCACCAGGATTCCGGCGGCCGCGCCCAGCAGGTGCAGCAGCCGGCGCCGGAGGCTGACCGGGGCGGCCCAAAGGTAGGCCAGGCCCAGGCCCGGCACGATCAGGAAGCCCTGCAGCATCTTGCTCAGGAACGCCAGGCCGATCACCGCACCGGCCGCGGCCAGCCAGCCCCAGCCGGCCTTCTCGATCGCCCGGGTGGTGAGGTACGCCGCGAGCACCAGGCAGAGGGTCAGCATGGCGTCGGGGTTGTTGAAGCGGAACATCAGGGCCGCCACGGGCGTGAGCGCCAAGGCCCCGCCGGCCACCAGGCCCGCGGCCGGACCGGAGACCCGCTTCAGGGTCAGGTACAGGAGCCCGACGGCGGCCACGCCCATGAGGGCCTGCGGCACCAGCATGCTGAGCGGGGAGAAGCCAAAGATCCGGCCGGCCAGGGCAGGGATCCAGAGGGCGGCCGGGGGCTTGTCCACGGTGATGGCGTTGCCGGCGTCAAGGGAGCCGAACAGCAGGGCGGTCCAGTCCTTGGTGCCGGCCTGGATGGCCGCGGCGTAGAAGGTGTTGCCGTAGCCGGTGGCCGCGAGGTTCCACAGGTAGAGCACAGCGGTCCCGATGAGCAGCAGGGCGGCCGAGGGCCGGACCCAGCGCGGCTGGTCACCGAACAGCAGGCGCCGGCGGCGCGAAGCGGAGGAATCGGGGGTATCGGACGAGGCGGCCGGCACCGGCGAGTCGGTGCGGGGGAGCGGGCCGGAGGGCCGGGTCCCGTCGGCGGGGCTGAGGGTGGCGGTCATTTATCGGGCCGTTTCTGTGGGGAGGGACGCTGTGGCGGCGGACTGCGCCGGGGTGCCATGCGCGGGGACCGGGGTGCCGGGCGCGGGCGGGGCTGCGGTTCCGGGGCGGGCCCGGAACACCACCAGCCGGAAGAGCAGGAATTTCACGGCGGTGGCCGCGAGGTTGGCCGCGGTGACCGTGGCCAGTTCCACCCAGCGGTCGGGGGTACCGCCGGAGGCCCCGTGCACCAGCAGCAGCGCCCCGGACGTCAGGCCGAGCCCCAGCCCGAAAACCAGCAGGCCCTCGAAGTGGTGGCGGGCCGCATAACTGCTGCCTTGGATGCCGAAGGTGAAGCGCCGGTTGGCCGCGGTGTTGGCCACGGCGGTGATCAGCAGCGCCAGGAAGTTCGCCAGCTGCGGGTCCATGACTCCGCGGCAGGCCAGGAAGATCAGCAGGTAGGCCAGGGTGGAGGCGACGCCGATGCTGCCGAACCGGACCAGTTGCCCGAAGAGGCTGCCGCCGGGGCTTTGTTCCGGTCCGCGGGAGGACGCCGGCAGCGGGCCGCGGGCCAGCGCGGCGCGCAGTTCCGGGACGGGGATCTTGCCGGACACCAGGTCGCGGCTGAGGCGGGCCATGCCGCGCAGGTCCGCGGCCGCCGTCTGGACGATGTCGACGCTGGAGTCCGGATCGTCGGTCCAGTCCACCGGGACCTCATGCACCCGGAGTCCGCAGCGTTCGGCGAGCACCAGCAGTTCGGTGTCGAAGAACCAGGCGTTGTCCAGAGTGTGCGGTAGCAGTTCCCGGGCGATGTCGGCCCGGATGGCCTTGAACCCGCACTGGGCGTCGCTGAAGTGCGCGCCGAGGAGCGAGTGCAGCAGGAAGTTGTAGCTGCGCGAGATGAATTCCCGCTTCGGGCCCCGGATGACGCGGGAATTGCGGGTCAGGCGCGTGCCGATCGCCAGGTCCGAGTGACCGGAGATCAGCGGGGCCAACAGCGGTCCCAGCGCGGCCAGGTCCGTTGAGAGGTCCACATCCATGTACGCCAGGACGGGCGACGGCGACGCGAGCCAGACCCGGCGCAGCGCATTGCCGCGGCCCTTTTCGGCCATGTGCACGACGGCGACCTCCGGCAATTCGCGGGCCACGCGCTCGGCGGTCTGCAGCGTCGAATCGGTGCTGGCGTTGTCCGCCACGGTGATCCGGAACGGGTGCGGGAAGGAGCCCAGCAGGTAGGCGTGGAGCCGGCGCAGGCAGGCTTCGAGGTCGCGTTCCTCGTTGAAGACGGGGATGGTGACGTCCAGTACCGGCACCGCTGACAGGGTCTCGATCGGCGATCGGCGGCGGCCGACGCCGGTCAGCGCCGCCGGGAGCGGCGCTGCCGGGGTCGAAGCTGCCGGGCCGACGCTGATGACGGATGCCGGCGCGTCAGACTGGGTGCCGGCGGGGGCCGGCCCGGAACGGGACAGGGTACCTGGTGCCTGGTCTGTGGAAGTCATGCCTCCACTGTCCCGGCCCCCGGTATGAGGGGATTGGGGGAATGCTGTGTGCCTGCTGTGGAAGTCCGCGCGGGTGCGTCAGAGGGGTGCGTCAGGCGGGCGGTGCCGCCGGCAGCCGGACCGCGAATTCCGTCCGGCCCGGACGCGAGCTGACCTCCACGGTCCCGCCGTGCGCCGCCACGATCGACTGCACGATCGACAGGCCCAGCCCGCTGGTGCCCTGCACCGCCGTCGCGGTCGCGATTGCCCCCGGCCCCGCACCTGCACCCGCCGCGCCCCGGGCCCCCGCACGTTCGGCGGGGTTGGCGCGGGAGGCATCGGCGCGGGCGAACCGGGCGAAGACCTTGCCCAGGAATTCGGGGGCGATCCCTGCGCCGTCGTCGGTCACGGACACCACGGCGCTGCCGTCGGCGGACCGCATCACCCGGGTGACCACGGTGGTGCCGGGATCAGTGTGTTTGCGGGCGTTGGAGAGCAGGTTCGCGAGGACCTGGTGCAGGGCCGTGGTGTCGCCGCGCACCACCACGGGCTCCTCGGGCAGGTCCAGCTTCCAGCTCCGGTCCGGGGCCATGACCTTCTCGTCGCTGACCGTTTCGACGGCCAGCTGGGTGAGGTCGACGTCGGCCATCTTCAGCGGCTGCCCCTCGTCCAGCCGGGCCAGCAGCAGCAGGTCCTCCACCAGGGCGGTCATCCGCTCCGACTGGCTCTGCACCCGGGCCAGCGACTTCTCGCCGTCGGGGGTGAAGTGCTCGGTCATCCGCATCAACTCCGTGTAGCCGCGGATGGCGGTCAGCGGGGTGCGCAGCTCGTGCGAGGCATCCGCGACGAACTGGCGCACCTTCATCTCGCTCTCCTGCCGGGCCTGCAGCGCGTTCGAGACGTTGTCCAGCATCTGATTCAGCGCGTGGCCCACGCTGCCCACCTCGGTACCGGGGTGCGCGGCCGACGCCGGGACGCGCACGCCCAACGCCACCTCGCCGGCGTCGAGCGGCAGGCGCGAAACCTTCGTGGCCACTTCGGAGAGCTTCTCCAGCGGCTCCATGGTGCGCCGGATCAGCGCGGTGCCGATCAGGCCGATCAGCACCAGTCCGCCGGCGGACACCGCGGCGAGGGTGCCGACGAGGGACCCGAGCGTGTTCTGCTTTTCCTCCAAGGGCAGGCCCGTGACGATGATGTCCCCGTACTGCGTCTGGGTGGCGATCAGCCGGTACGCTCCGGCGGAGAGCGTGCGGTTCACGGGCGCGGCGTTGGGGGTGAGGCCCAGCAGCACCGCGTTGTCGTCCGCGGAGAGGCTCTTGCGGGTGGCATCGCCGGCGAGGAACCCGGCGCTGGCAATCCTGCCGTTCTGCTCCCGGGCGTTCAGTGTGCCGATGCCCTGCCCCTTTGCCTCCAGCGGGTCCGGACGCCCGCCCGGGCTGCCGGAGTCCGGGCGGCCGAATTCGTTGGAACGGTGAGCGGCAGCGCCGAGTTGTTCGTCCAGCTGATGGGTCAGGAACGAGTCCATGGACACGTAGCTGAAGACGCCTACCGCGCCGCAGATGGTCACCAGCAAGGCCATGGCCACGAGCACCAGGCGGGTGCGAAGGTGCCAGGTGGAGGGGTTGCGCCAGTCATGCCCGGGGGCCGGCGTGACACCGGAGAGAGTGGGCACGGATCAGTCCGCCGGTTTCAGGACGTAGCCCGCGCCGCGGACGGTGTGGATCATCGGGGCGTGGTTGGCGTCGATCTTCTTGCGCAGGTAGGAGATGTAGAGCTCCACGATGTTGGCCTGGCCGCCGAAGTCGTAGTCCCAGACGCGGTCCAGGATCTGGGCCTTGCTGATGACCCGCTTGGGGTTCTCCATCAGGTACCGCAGCAGCTCGAACTGGGTGGCCGTCAGGTGCAGTTCCTCGCCGGCGCGGGTCACGTCCCGGGTGTCCACGTTCAGGACCAGGTCCCCGACGACGAGCTCGGCGGTGTCCATGGCGGCCACGCCGGAGCGCTGGACCAGGCGGTGCAGGCGCAGCAGGACTTCCTCCATGCTGAAGGGCTTGGTGACGTAGTCGTCCCCGCCGGCGGCGAGGCCGGTGATGCGGTCCTGCACGGCGTCTTTGGCGGTGAGGAACAGCGCCGGGACCTCGGGCGCGAAGGTGCGGATCCGGCTCAGGAGTTCGACGCCGTCGAATCCGGGGAGCATGACGTCCAGTACCAGCACGTCGGGCCGGAAGTCCTTGGCCAGCTTGACCGCCTCCGGGCCGTCCGCGGCCACCGCCACGGACCAGCCTGCCATTCGCAGGCCCATGCTCATCAGCTCGGAGAGGCTGGGTTCGTCATCCACCACCAGGGCGCGGATGGGGGAGCCGTCCGGGTGGGTCAGCTGCGGAAGGTTGTTGGTCATGGAGTGCGACGAGGCCATGGTTCGACTCTCCGTTCTGCCGATTAGGTGCGGCTTTGGGGATCCTGTGCGGCACCTGTGAATCCCAGCCTACCCAGCTGGGCGCTGCCGGGGCAGGCCGGGGCTTCGAGCGGATCACAGGCGGGGCTGGAAGACCTCACAGCCCCGGCACAGCCTGCCTGCCCACGCTGGTGGAAACAGCCCCACCTTCCGAGCCAGGAGAACAGCATGAACCACCAGCAGCCCGAAGAGATCCCGCAGCCTGCCGACGGCGGCCACAACCCGGACACCTCCCCGCTGCCGGGGACCACGCCGCGTCCGGTCTCGGCCCCGCAGCCGGTGACGGCGCCGCAGCAGGAATCTGCGCCCCGGCAGTCCGCGCCGCAGCCGGAATCCGTGCCGGGGTGGGGCGCGCCGTCGTACCCCGACACAGCCGCCCATTCCGGAGCAGCGCATCCTGCCCAACCGGACCAGCCTGCCCAGCCGGGCCCTGCGGGGTACCCGGCCCAGGCGGCTCCGGCCCAGGCGGCCCCCGGGTGGGGCGCGCCTGCCGGCCGGGCCGCGGGTACCCAGGCGGATAAGCCATGGACCGTCCGGCGCGGCCTCGCCGCCGGCGGGGTGGCCGCCGTGATCGCAGTCGGCGCCGGCGCCGGTGTCTACGCGTTGACCTCCAGCTCGGCCGCGGCCAGCGGGGACGGCGCAGCGGCGGGCGGCCCGCAGTTCAACGGCCAGGGGATGCCCGGTGGCCAGCAGGGCGGCCAAACCGGGGGCTCGGCGTCGGGCCGCGGCGGCTTCGGCCCGGACGGGTTGGGCGGAATGGCCGGGGGCCTCTCCGCGGCCGTGCACGCCGAGTACGTCGTCCTCGACGGCACCACCTACACCTCCATGGCCGAACAGCTGGGCACGGTGACCGAGGTCAGCTCGACGTCGGTCACGGTCAAGAGCGCCGACGGCTTCACCCGCAGCTATGTCCTGGGCGACGGGGTGACGGTGAGCAATATGCAGCAGCGCCGCCAGCAGTCCGGCGGTACCGGTTCAACCGGGACCCAGCTCAGTGTGGCGGACATCGTCTCCGGGGCTACCGTGAGGCTGACCGCCACCAAGGACGGGTCCGGCTACTCGGCGAAGTCCGTGATGCTGGTGGCGGCGACGGCCACCGGCACGGGGCAGCCGGGGGACGGCCAAGCAGGCGGCGGCCAGCCGGGGGGCCCGGACGGCGGCCAAGCCGACCCCGGACAGTCGAACTAGGAGGTCCGGCCCCCAGGAGAGCCCCTTCGAGGGTGACCACTCTGTGGACACTTCGACCGGAGGGCCTGCCGTGGGCGGAATTCCATCCGCGGCCATCAACCCGAACGCAATCACTGAATGAGAGCCTGCATTCGAATAATATTCGAATGCGGGCTCTCATTTAGTTCATCGAGGGCTCAGGAGTCGCCAATTCGTCGTCCCGTAGAATTGTGATATGCGCGACAATCGCCGCATTCGTCTCACTATGCGGACTTTCAGGTCCATTGTTACTTGCTAGTTCGCTTTGTTACGTTGCACACTTCAACTGTGAACAAGAACTCAACAGCACCTGCAGCCGCAGTTTCCGGGATCAGCGCACCAGCTGGTACTGAGATGCGCTGTTGTCGAATGCACGCCTAACTTCTCCACCCCAGAACGTTTATAGGCATTCGCCCCCAGCCCAGAGTCGGGCGCCCTCCCCAGTTTCATTGCGGGGACCCAGCATTCGAGCCGCGATGACGGCCATTCACATTGAGGTAAGCATTCCATGTCAGTTGCATCCGGATACGTCCACATCTCCGTTCGAAACGCCGCCAAGGCCGGCCAGGCCTCCGGTATCCGCCAGGGCTTCGGCGGCCGCCCCAGCTTCGGCCCGGCGGGATCCGGCACCAGCTACCCCGCCCCCGGCTACGCGGCGCAGGGCTACAACCCCACCTCGTACGGACAGCTGCGCGCCGTCCCCGCGGCCGACTCCGCACCCGCCACCGCCCCCACCCCGGTCATCGCCGCCGGTGAGGCCCCCGTCCGCCCGGTGCCCTCCGACAACGTCGCCCGCGGATTCGTCCTCTACATGGGCATCGACGAGGAGACCGCCGCCGCCGCCGGGACCTCCATCGCCAAGCTGGCCCAGGAAATCCGCGCCTACGCCCAGTCCTTGGTGGCCGGCGCGGAGAGCTACGCCGCCGTCGCCGTCGCCCCGGCCTCCGCTCCGGGGTCCGCGCTCGACGTCGTCCGCTCCACTTTCGGTGACCCCACCGCCGGTGCCGCCCGCCAGCGCGCCGAAACCGCCCGCCTGCAGCAGGCCCAGGAACCGCGCCCGTCCGGCGTCCTGATCGACCTGGCCCGCCGCGAGGTGGCGCTCGACGGCGAATCGCTGAACCTGACGTTCAAAGAATTCGAACTGCTGAACTACCTGGTGGAGAACGGCACCCGCACCGTCGGCCGCGACGAACTCCTCGAGGGCCTGTGGCGGAACGCCGAAGAGGTCCCCAACGAGCGCACCATCGACGTGCACATCCGCCGTCTCCGCTCGAAGCTCGGCCGCCTGGCGAACACGGTCCGCACGGTCCGCGGCCAGGGCTACCGCTTCTACGAGCACCCCGAGGTCGTCGTCTGGGCCGCTCCGGAATACTCCATCTAGCGCCCCGGAGGCACCGCCGCGGCGGTGCCTCCGGCTAGGCTTGGCCCATGAGCCAGCACCACCTCCGACGCCTCGTGATCATGCGCCACGCCAAGGCCGACTGGCCGGGCGGCGTGGCGGACCACGACCGGCCGCTGGAAGAGCGCGGCCACCGGGATGCGCCCGTGGCCGGCGCATGGTTGCTGAAGCACGGCGTCGTCCCCGACTTCATCCTCTGCTCGAGTGCCCTGCGTACCCGGCAGACCTGCACCTGGGTGTGCAGCGAACTGGGCGACAAGGCCCCCACCCCCAAACTCGAACCGGGCCTGTATGGGGCATCCGCGCTGGCCATGCTCTCAGTGATCAACCACGTCCCGGACACCGTTTCCACGCTGATGGTCGTCTCCCACATGCCCGGCGTGCAGGACCTGGCCATGCACCTGGCCTCCCGTGACTCGAACCACGACGCCTACATGGACGCGGCCACCCGCTACCCCACCAGCGGCCTGACGGTACTGGAGACCGAGAAGCCCTGGGCCGAACTGGACGGCCAGGATGCCCGGCTGACCCACTTCACGGTGCCGCGCGCCCGCTGACTGTCGGTGCGCCGTGCCATAGTCAGGCATCAGGTGGTGGTGTTTACTGGGCCTGTCGGGGCAGTCGCACTGCGGCCGGCAGGCAAGGCAACCGAGGAAAGGTGGATCAACGTGGATTCAGGACAGCTCGTGGGGATTATCGTCGGCATTGTTGTCGTGCTGGCGATCATTGCGGTGGCGGTCAGCATCAGCCGGAAGCGCCGGACGGAAGCGGACCGCAACCGTGCGGCAGAGATGCGCGAAAAGGCGGAAGCGGATCAGCTCGCCGCGAAGGAACATGAGGCCAAGGCCGCCCGCGCGGAGGCGGATGCGAAGGCCGCCGAGGTCGAGGCAGAGCGCCTCCGCCAGCAGGCGCGCGGCACCCAGGAACAGGCCGCGTCCGTGCGTGCCGGCGCCGAGGAACAGTTGCGTAAGGCGGACGAGGTGGACCCCGACGTCGACTCCTCCCGGCGCGGGCAGGAGCCTGCCCCGGACACCGGCCAACTCCGCCGGGACCGGAGTCACCGCGGGACCGCCGATGACCGGGAAGAAGCCGGCACGCATCCGAACGGCGCGCACGCGGCTGCCGAGCGTGCCGCGGGGGAGCGGACCACGGGGGAGCACCCGGTCGGGGAGCGCCCGGTCGGGGAGCGCCTCGACGGCGACACCGCCGGGGTCGACGCCGCGCGCGCTCAAGCGCCCGATGTCCGTCACGACGCCGGTCCGGCGCACGGCGAGCGGCCACGCAATCTCTGAGGCCACCGCGGGCGCCACCGTCATCAAGGCCGCCCGATGAGCCCCCGGCACTCGGCCCTTGCCCTGCTGGTGGCCCTGCTCTGGGGCGTCAACTTCGTCGCCATCGACCTCGGCCTGCACCCGCCCGGGGGAACCATGCCGCCCCTGCTCTTCGTCGCGATGCGCTTTGCCCTGGTGGTGTTCCCCTGCATCTTCTTCATTCGGAAACCGGACGTCAGCTGGCGGGTGATCATCGTTGTCGGGCTGCTGATGAGCGCCGGCCAGTTCGGCCTGCTCTACCTGGGGATGGCCCTCGGCATGCCCGCCGGCCTGGCCTCCCTGGTCATCCAGGCACAGGTCCTGATGACCGTCCTGCTGGCCGCCGGCATTCTGTCCGAGCGGCCCACCCGGCGGCAGCTCGCCGGCGTGATCCTGGGCATCGTGGGCCTGGCGGTGGTGGCGGTGGGCCGCAGCCTGGTGGCCCCGCTGCTGCCCCTGCTGATCGTGCTCGCGGCCGCGCTCTCCTGGGCCGGCGGCAACGTGGTGGTGCGGCGGGCAAAGGCCGCCTCCGGCCTGGGCCTGGTGGTCTGGTCCGGGGCGGTGGTGCCGCTGCCGCTGGCCGGCCTTTCGCTCCTCCTGGACGGCCCGGCCGCCGTGTCCGACGCGCTGCTCCAGGTCCAGCCGGTCACCCTGATCACTGCGCTGTACACCGCGGTCTTCGGCTCGCTGATCGGGTACGGCATCTGGAACCGGCTGCTGGGTCTCTATCCCTCCTCCGCGGTGGTGCCCTTCACCCTGCTGGTACCTGTGGTGGGAATGACCGCCGCCTGGCTGGTGCTGTCGGAGCGGCCGTCAGCCGCGGAGATCGCCGGCGGGCTGCTGCTGCTGGCCGGGGTGGCCACGGCGGTGCTGCGCGGACGGAACGGTCCGGCTCAGCGCCGGGTGGCGGACCGGCCCGGAGCGGCCGCTGACCCCGGGCGCGGGGCTGCCGTGCCGGCCGTGCCGGCGCCTTTCGCCGCGGAGGGCGCCTTGGCCCCGGCCTTGGCTCCCGAAGCCCTGGGTGCCGACGCTGGGGAACCGGACGATGTGGAACGTGACGACGTGGAGCCGGAGGACTTGGACCCGGCAGACTTCTGCGCCGACGGTTTGGCGGCAGGACGGGCAGCGGGCCGGGCGGTCGACTGACGGGGGGACGTCGCCTGGCGTGCGGCCGGCTGCCGGGCCGGTTGCCGTGACGACGCCGGTTGCCGTGCGGCGCCTTGTCCCGCTGCCGCCGGACGCGCCGCACCCTGGCGGGCGGGTGCCTGCCGCGGAACCGCCGTCGAAGGCCGTGACGGACGCGCCGCGGGCCGGCGCTGGGCCGTTCCCGCACGGCCGCCGGTCCCTGAAGCATTCCGCGCGGCGGGCCGGCCGCCGGCCCGGATTCCCGGAGCCGGGCGCCGCCCGGGTAGTACCGTGCCGGCGATCAGCAGCAGCAGCGTCACCGCGCCCGAGAGGGCCGAGAGGTAGAAATACAGATCCGGGTGGTCGGCGTCGACCTTCGTGGAGATGGCCTCCGGGTCCGGGTTGAACGCGAGCCCCCATTGGCGCAGGAAGGCGATGCCGAACGCGATGAAGAGGACACTGCCCACGCCGCTGGCCAGCAGAGTCTTGTGCCGGCGCCGGACCAGCACCTCGGTCACGCATGCCACGTAGGCCAGCGCTGCGGCCGCAAGGAACCACAGCGCCACCGTCCCGTTGAGGGTGGATCCGGCCAGCACCAGCAGGGCCAGCGCCGCGAGGGCGGCTCCGATGGCGGTCTTCCCGCTTCTCCCCATGTGGCGCATGGAATCCATCATCCCCGAGCGGGGCTACTTCAGGACGTAGCCACGCATGCTGGCCATGATCGCGGCGACGCTCTGTTCTCGGGTCCGCTCCGGGTTGTAGGTCTGCCGGTCCAGGCCCACGACGAAGCAGGCGCCGAAGATCGCGGTCTCCAGGCTGCCGCGGGAGATGTCCGGATCGACGGGGTAGCGGGCGGCCACGGCCTCGATCGAGGCCCGGATCACGCCCAGGAGGCGGCCGCGGAGCTCGGCGAAGGTGTCCTGCCACTCGCTGGGGGTGCGCCAGTTCTCACTGACCCAGAGGCGGGCGAAGGAGGGGTAATCGGCCATAAAGTCCATCGCCTGGCCGATCATCGCGTCCATCGCCAGCAGCGGGTCGTCGGCCTCGTCCTTGACGCTGAGCAGCCGCGTCATGAGGATGTCCACGCCGTACCGCAGCAGCTGCGCGATCAGGTCCGACTTGCTGCCGAAGTTGTAGTAGACCGTGCCCTTGGACACCCCCGCGGCGGCGGCGATCTCATCCACCGTCACACCGGCCGCGCCGCGTTCGCCGATCAGCTCCATGGAGGCCTCGAACAGCTTCTGCTTGGTGGCCCCGGTGCGACCGGGCCGGAGCTTCTTGTCCCCGGCCTCGGTGACGTTGCTGGTCATACCGCGATCTCCGGTTTCAGGGTCTTGAGCGTCCAGAACTTGTGTTTGTGGACGGCGACGGCGGACATCGCCAATCCCAGCACAGTGTAGCCAACCAGCCCCAGCATCACGGGCACGATCCCGGCCAGGTCGGCGCCGTAGATCAAGTGGCGCATGCCGCCCACCACGTAGCCCATCGGCAGGACCTGGTGCACCACGTGCAGCGGCTCGGGGGTGGTCTGCCACGGGAACGTGCCGCCGGAGGAGACAAGCTGCAGGACCAGCAAAATCAGGACCACCAGCTTGCCGGGGGTGCCCAGCAGCGCCACGATGCCCTGGATGATGGCGCTGAATGCCATCGCCGCGGCCAGCATCAGCACCCACATCAGCACCGGGTGGACCGGGTTCAGGCCCAGTCCCACGTCCACCACCAGCGTGAGCAGGCTGGCCTGGACGGCCGCGACCGTCAGGAACGGCAGCCAGCCGCCGGCGGCGATCTTCCACGACGGCGCGTTGGAGGCCAGGGCGCGCTGCGTGATCGGGCGCATGGCCTGGACCAGCATGAAGATGCCGATCCACAGGGCCAGGGTCAGGAAGAAGGGCGCGAGCCCTGCACCGTAGGAGCCGGCCTTGGCCTGGGAGACGTTGCTGACGGCTACGGGATCGGCGATGACCTTGGCCAGGCTGTTCTTCTGGGAGTCGTCCGGGTTCGGGACCTGCCCCGCGCCCTTGGCGATTTCCCCGGCCAGGGTGCCGGCGCCGTCGGCCGCCTGGGCGGAGCCGCTGTCCAGCTGCGCAGCGCCGTCGTCGAGCTGTGCCGCGCCCTCGGAGAGCTTGTCCGCTCCGGCCGCGGCGTTCTGTTCCCCGCTGGCCAGGGCGGCGGAGCCGCTGGCGAGCTGGTCGGCGCCGGCGGATGCCTTCCCGACGGCGCCGGTGAGGGCCGGCGTCGCCCCGGCCAGCTTTGCGGCGCCCGCACTGACGGCGGCTGAACCATCGGCAAGCTGCTGGATCTGCCCGGCGGCGCCCTTCAGGGCGGCGGCCGCGCCGGAAGGGGCCCGGGTGTTATGGGCGTCGTAGTCGGCCATCAGCGCGTCGGCCTGGGGCTGGAGCATCAACCCGGAGGCCACCATGCGGGCCGTCGACTCCGCCACCTTGGCGCGCTCGGCCTGGGCGGCGGCCTGGTCGGCGGCGGCCATCTGCCCGGCCAGGCCCTGGACCTTGGCGTTGAGCGCTGCGTTTCCGGCGGCCACCTGGGCGGCACCGTCGGCCAGTTGCCGCGAGTCCTGCGGCAGGGTGGCGGTCTTGTCTTTGAGCTGCCCCAGCCCGGAGGAGAGCTGCCCGGCGCCGCTGTTGAGGGCGTTCGCACCGTCGAGCAGCTTGTGCTGCCCGGCCGCCAGTTCGGCGGCCCCGCTCCGGAGGGATCCGGTGCCCTCGTGCAGGGAGGCCGCGCCGGTGTGCAGCGAGGAGACACCGTCGGCGAGGCTGTGCGCGCCGTCGGAGGCCTTGAGCATCTGCGAGTGGATGGTGCCGAAACCGGTCAGCAGCTTGTTGGCGGTCTCCTCACCCACCTCCTTGGCGACCGTGCTGTGGACCGCCGTCGTCAGCTTATCGACGATGGTGCTGAGCAGGTAGTTGTTCGCGTCGTTGGTGGTGACGTTCAGCATGGCCTGGTTCGCCGCGTCGAAGCTGCCGGGGGAGGCCAGATTGGTCGAGAAGTCGCGGGGAATCTTCAGGGCGAACGCGTACTTGCCGCTGCTGACACCCTCGTCCGCGTCCGCCGAGCTGGAGACCTGCTGCCAGTTGAAATTGTGGGCCTCCAGCAGGCTGTCCGCGACCTTGTGGCCGGCGTCCAGGCGGGAGCCGTCGGCGGTGGTGGCGCCGCTGTCCTCGACCACCAGGGCGGCGTCGATCTGGTTCAGCTTCCCGTACGGGTCCCAGTTGGCGTAGAGGTACACCGCCCCGTAGAGCAGCGGCACCAGGGTCAGGGCCAGGATGGTCAGCTTCGGGAGCAGGCCACCGGTCATGCGCTTGAGTTCGGAGCGGGCCAGCCGCAAGACGGTCATCGGATGTCCTCGGTTTCAACGACGGGTTCGGCGGGGGCCGGCGCTGCGGCGGGGTCCCCGGCGGGGAAAGGTGTCTGGGGGTCTTCGGGTTGTTCGGCACCCTCTGCGGCTTCGACGGCGGGAGCGGCGTTGCCGATCGCGGTGACTGGACCGGTCCAGCCGGCGGGGACGGCGGCGACGGTGGCGACGACGGCGAGCGGCCGGCCGGCGTCGTACGCCAGCTCCTCGAGCCGGGGCAGCCAGTCCGCGGGATCGCCGCTGTGGCGGTCGGGGGAGTCCACCACCAGCAGGTCCGTCCGCGGGTTGGCCAGCGCCAGCGCGGTCAGGAGCTCCAGCCGGCGGTCGGCGGCCAGGTCATCGGCCCAGGCGCCGGCGATGTCCTCGAACCGGTTGACTTTCAGCCATGGCGTGCTGAGCAGCGCGCCGCGGTACCGGCGGGGGACCAGGGCGAGGTCCTCGGTCACCAGGTCGCGGACGCTCAGGTGCGGCTCGGGTTCGTTCACGCCCGGGGCGTCGACGACGGCGGCACGCTGCCGCAGCTGCTTGATCCGGCCGTGGCGGTCCCACTCGACGGTGCCCGCTGAGGGCTTCATCCGCCCGGAGAGGGTCAGGGCCAGGGCGGTGCGCTGGTCCTGGCGGTCGCCCGTGACGAGCAGCAGCTCGCCGCGGGAGGCCTGCAGTGAGGTGGGCGGGAGCAGCGGGACGCGTCGGCCCTTGACGGAGAGCTGGTGAACGCTGAGCACGGAGAGGAGCCTTTCGCAGAAGTTGTCTGCTTCAAGGCTAACTAAACTGACCGGTCAGTTCAAATAGATGTGGGGAACGGAACAGGCCCGGTTCCCCAGGCGGCTACAGCCCGTAACTCTCAAGCAGCCGCAGCCACACCTCACTGACGGTCGGGTAGGAGGGGACGGCGTGCCACAGCCGGTCCAGCGGCACCTCGCCCACGACGGCGATCGTGGCGGCGTGCAGCAGCTCCGCCACGTCCGGCCCGGCGAAGGTGGCTCCCAGGAGGATCCGGCGGTCCTCGTCCACCACCAGCTGTGCCCAGCCCTTGTAATGCTCCGAGTGCAGGGACGAACCCGCCACCTCGATCGGCAGCTCCACCGAGGTCGCCGTGTAGCCGTCCTTCTTCGCCTGCTCCAGGCTGCGACCGACGCTGGCCAGCTCCGGGTCGGTGAAGACCACATTGGGAACGGCATGCTCGTCGGCGGTCTGGGCGTAGCGGCTCCACGGGGCCGGGTCACCGATCAGGGAGCCGTCGGCGCGGGCGGCGATCGCGTCGCCGGTGGCGCGGGCCTCGTACTTGCCCTGGTGGGTCAGCATCACCTTGCCGGCGGCGTCGCCCACGGCGTAAAGCCAGGGTCCGGCGGCGTTGCCCTGCGCGTCGTGCACCAGGCCGGTTGCGTCGGTGCGCAGTGTCAGGTCCTTGCCGTCTTCGGCGGCCAGGCCCACGCTCTCCAGGCCGAGCCCCTCCAATGCGGGGTGGCGGCCGGTGGCCACGAGGAGCTTGTCCACGGTGACGGTGCCGCCGCCGGTCTCCAGGGTGAGGGAGCCGTCGTCGTTGGTGGCGACGCTCTTGGTAGCTGTGTTGACGTGGATCTCGACGCCGTCGGCCCGCAGGCCGGCCTTGACCAGGTCCGCCGCCTCCTGCGGGTAGGTCCCGAGCAGGGCGCCGCGGGCCACCACGGTCACGGAGGAGCCCAGTCGGGCGAAGGCCTGCGCCAGTTCGGTGCCGGCCACGCCGCCGCCCAGGACGCCCAGGCGCTCGGGGATCTCGTGGGCGGAGGTGGCCTCCCGCGTGGTCCAGAAGTCGACGTCGTCCAGGCCCTCGATCGGCGGAATGCTGGGACGGGACCCTGTGGCGATGACGACGGCGCGGGTGGCGGAGAGGGCGTAGCTGTTGCCGTCGAGGCCGGCCACCTCCACCCGGCGCTCGCCGGTAAGCCAGCCGTGGCCGCGGATCAGTTCGATGCCCGTGTTCTCCACCCACTCGACCTGGCTGTCGTCCTGCCAGTTGGAGGTGAAGTAGTCGCGGCGTTTCAGGACGGCGTCGGTGTCCAGGACCCGGGTGACCGCCTCTTCGGCGCCGGGGACGCTCTGGGCTCCGTGCAGTGCGGTGCCCGGCCGCAGCAGGGCCTTCGACGGCATGCAGGCCCAGTAGGAGCACTCGCCGCCCACCAGTTCCGCCTCGATCAGGACCGCGGTGAGGCCGCCCTTGACCACCCGCTCCGCTACGTTCTCGCCCACGGCGCCAGCGCCGATCACGATGACATCGAATTCCCGTTCAATCTGCGCCGTCATGGCAACAGCCTAGCCCCGCGCGGTCCGCGCTACGGTTCCGGACGGGCGCGCCGCGTACCCGGGGCGCCGGTCCGATTCCGCCGCGGATTTCCGGAACCCCGGCGCCCCGTACAGCGCCCGCCCCCGTCCGGAACTCTGCGCCCGTCGCTCAGGCGGCCCGGCAGTCCGAGGGCATAAAAAAATCCGCACCGGCGGACCGGTGCGGATTTTTCTCTGTGCGCCCAAAGGGATTCGAACCCCTGACCTTCTGTTCCGTAGACAGACGCTCTATCCAGCTGAGCTATGGGCGCATCTTCGGCTCTTCGGAGTTTCTCGCTCCCCCGAACCTCGAATTACTTTACGCGAGGTGGGCCGCCAGAACCAAATCGAAGGCGCTGTAATCTCCGCGACTAGACCGGTCTATGTGACCTTGATCACAAATAAACCATCGCTTGGACTTACTATTCCGCGGAATGTCGCGGTTTTTGCTTTTGCCCGGCGCCGTCAAGACGCAATAAGTCCCGAATCTGAATCTACGCCGACCCCTAGCATTTAGGACACACCACTGAACCCGAAGAAGGGAACCGTAATGGGCGATCTGGCGAACATGCCGCTGCTTGAGAAAGCACCCACCACGCATGCCGGTCTACTGGCGTGGGTTGAAGAGGTAGCCGAACTGACCCAGCCGGATCGGATCCACTGGGTTGATGGTTCGGAAGAGGAGAACACGCGGCTCACCGACGAGCTCGTTGCCGCCGGCACCCTGACCCGGCTGAACGAAAAGCTGTTCCCCAACTCCTTCGCGGCGTTCTCCGATCCCGCCGACGTTGCCCGGGTCGAGGAACAGACCTTCATCTGCTCGGAGAACGAGCGCGACGCCGGCTTCACCAATAACTGGATGGAACCGTCGCAGATGAAGGAGAAGCTGCGCGGCCTATTCAGCGGCTCCATGCGCGGCCGCACCATGTACGTCATTCCCTTCGTGATGGGACACCTCGACGCCGAGGATCCCAAGTTCGGCGTCGAGATCACCGACAGCGCCTACGTCGTCGCCTCCATGCGGATCATGGCGACCATCGGCACCAAGGTACTGGACAAGATCACCGCCACCAACGCCTTCTACGTCCCCGCCCTGCACTCCCTGGGCGCGCCGCTGGAAGAGGGCCAGGCCGACGTCGCCTGGCCGTGCAACCCGGAAAAGTGGATCGTGCACTTCCCCGAGGAGCGCTCCATCTGGTCCTACGGCTCCGGCTACGGCGGCAACGCCCTGCTGGGCAAGAAGTGCTACGCCCTGCGCATTGCCTCGGTGATGGCCCGGGACGAGGACTGGCTGGCCGAGCACATGCTCATCCTCAAGCTCACCTCCCCGGAGAAGAAGTCGTACTACGTCTCCGCGGCGTTCCCGTCCGCCTGCGGCAAGACCAACCTCGCCCTCCTCGACCCCACCATCGAGGGCTGGGAGGTCGAGACCCTCGGCGACGACATCACCTGGATGCGGATCGGCAAGGAGGGTGAGCTGCGCGCCACCAACCCGGAGGCCGGCCTCTTCGGCGTCGCCCCCGGGACCGGCTGGGGCACCAATCCGAACGCCATGCGCGCCATCGCCAAGGGCCACAGCATCTTCACCAATGTCGCACTCACCGACGACGGCGGCGTGTGGTGGGAGGGCATGACCGACGAGGTGCCCGCGCACCTGACCGACTGGCAGGGCAACGACTGGACCCCGGACTCCGACAAGCCGGCCGCACACCCGAATTCGCGCTTCTGCACCCCGATCTCCCAGGTCGACATGCTCGCCGAGGAGTACTACAACCCCGAGGGTGTCGAAATCTCCGCGATCCTCTTCGGCGGCCGGCGCAAGACCACGGTGCCGCTGGTGACCGAGGCCCGCGACTGGACCAATGGCATCTTCATGGGGTCTACCCTTTCCTCCGAGACCACGGCGGCCGCCTCCGGCCAGGTGGGCGTGCTGCGCCGCGACCCGATGGCCATGCTGCCGTTCATGGGCTACGACGCCGGTGACTACCTCAAGCACTGGATCAGCGTCTCGGGCAAGGCCAACCCGGAGCGACTGCCGCGCATCTTCCTGGTGAACTGGTTCCGCCGCACCGCCGACGGCGGCTTCGCCTGGCCTGGCTTCGGCGACAACGCCCGTGTCCTCAAGTGGGCCATCGAGCGCATCGAGGGTAAGGCCGACGCCGTCGAGACCCCCATCGGCTACGTCCCCTCCGGCGACGCCCTGGACCTGACCGGCCTGGACCTGACCCACGCCCACGTCGAGGACGCAGTCCGCGTGGACCGTGAGGAATGGGACACCGAGCTGGCCTCGATCGAGGAGTGGTACGGCCGCTTCGGCGACTCGCTGCCCGACGCCCTGCGCGCCGAACTCGACTCGCTCAAGGCCCGGATGGCCTCGCACTCCTAGCCTTACCGCACCACGACGGCGGCGCCGCACCTTGAGAGGTGCGGGGCCGCCGTCTGTTTAACGGTGGGCAGCCGGTACGGCCGGGCCCTAGTTGGCGAGCCAGATATCCGGGCCGAAGACCTCGTAGTGGATCTTCGCGGCGGGGATCCCGGCGTTGATCGCCTCGTTGCGGATGTTCTTCATGAAGGGAAGCGGACCGCACAGGTACAGGGATGCGTCCGCGGGCAGGTCCACCTCGCGCAGGCTCATGAATCCTTCGCGGGCAGGGGTTCCCGCCGCCGGACGTTCGAGCCAGAGCTGCAGTTCGGCGCCGTCGAGGCGTTCGACGTCGTCGGTCATCTGGGAGCGCAGCGCCCAGCTCTCCAGGGTGCTTTCGGCGTGCAGCACCAGCACCCGGCGGTCCGAGCCGGCGGCGGCGAGCGAGCGCAGGATCGAGGCCGACGGCGTGCAGCCGATGCCGGCCGAGGCCAGCACCACCGGGCCGTCGCCCTCCTTGAGGGTGATCTCGCCGTAAGGGTTCGAGATCTCGAGGATGTCGCCGACCTGGACGTGCCCGTGCAGGACGGGGGAGACCTCACCGCCGTCGTCGATCTTGGTGGTGAAGGTGCGGCTGGTCCCGGCGTCGCCGGAGAGGGAGTACTGCCGGACTTGGCGCAGGCCGTCCGGAAGGGTGACCTTGACGCTCACGTACTGGCCGGGCAGCGCGGCCGTGACCGGGGTGCTGTCCGCGGGTTCCAGGACAAAAGTCATGGAGCCGGTGCCGGCGGGGCGCTTGGCTGCCACCCGCCACGGGGTCCACATCTCGTCGTTGGCCTGCGCGGCGTAGAGACCCTTCTCCAGCTTGATTAGCGCGTCGGCCATCAGCCAGTACACCTCAGTCCATGCCTCGGCGATCTCGGGGGTGATGACCTCGGCCAGGTCTTCGGCGATGGCGGCGAAGAGGTGCTCGTAGACCACTTGGTACTGCGGTTCGGTGATGCCGAGGGAAGCATGCCGGTGGGCGATGCGGGAGAGGACGGTCTCCGGCAGGGTGCCCGGGTGGGTCACCAGGTGGCTGGCGAAGGCGGCGATGCTCCCGGCGAGGGCCTGCTGCTGGTTGCCGTTGCGCTGGTTGGACCGGCTGAAGAGGCCGTCGAGGAGATCCGGGTGTGCGCCGAAGAGCCGGGCGTAGAACTTGGGGGTGATGTCTCCGATGCGGGATCCGACCAGCGGCAGGGTGGCCTCGATGACGGGGAAGGACTTGTCCGAGAGCATGTGCTGACTCCTGAGGTAGTGGTCCGGCGTCTTCAGACGGACCCTGTGCGTCGATACTTGCATTTCAAATACAAGTATTTACATGTTCTTTTCTACATCTCGTAGAAGTTCGGTGCAAATCGTGACCGGGCGGCGGGTCATTCGGCGTTTGGGGTGCGGGCGAAGGCCGCCGAGTTCGGGCGACGGGAGCGCGTGAAAAGAGCGGTGGGCGCGGCGCCGGGCGATGCTCCTCGGTGCTCGGGGGCGCGGGGAATGCCGCTTAGAGGTCGGGGCGCAGGCCGATCGAAGCGAAGACGGGGTTCATCTGCCGTTCGGTGGGCAGCGAGGCGATGACGATGTCGTCGAGTTCGCGGTAGAAGGCCTCGCGGGCACGGTGCAGGGCGCCCCGGAGGTGGCATTCGGCGATCAGTGGACAGGTCCCGCCGGGAACCTCGCAGTCGGCGGGGTCCTGACGGGTGTCGAGGGCGCGCAGCAGCTCACCCACGGTGGCGCGGCGGCCGGCGGCGCTGAGCCGGGATCCGCCGTGGCGGCCGCGTTCGACGTCGATCAGCCCCATCACCCGCAGGTTGGCCATGGCCTTGCTGACGTGGTTGTACGGGGTGCCGACGGCATCGGCGACGGCCTGCGTGGTGAGCAGGCCGCCGCCGGGGGCTGCCGCCAGGACCATCATGGCCCGCAGGCTGACGTCGGCGAAGGCGTTGATCCTCATGGTCTGCTGTTGGTCTAGTCCACCCAGACGGTGGGTTCGTTGGAGTCCGCCGCGAGATCCCCGAAGTGGAGGTCTCCGCTGTCGTCGCCCGAGTAGGGCAGGACGGCGGCGAAGACGCTGCCGTCGCGGTGTTCGGCCGCGACGTGGATGGCGTCGGAGTCTTCCTCCACCAGCGTGATGTCGCAGACGATCGCCGCGGCGCGGAACTCGTCCCGGTGCTGGCGGAGGAGTTCCGTCAGGTCGGAGATCATGGCGTCGGCGTCGAAGTCACCGTCCGTGCCGTCGGCGGCGTCGGCCGGTGTGACCGCCACCAGCCGCACCTCGTCGTCGTTCTGGACCACCAGGGCGAAGGGCAGGAATCCGCCGTTGCGCTCAAGCTGCTCCTGGGCCGCGCCGACGCCGGTGCCCAGCAGGTTTTCCAAGTCGGTGGCGCTGGCCTCGGGCACGGAGCTGCGCCAGGAACCGGTGGTCGGGCTGCTCACCCGGTTAGCCCCGGACCACGGACAGCACCCGGTCGCGGATGCGTTCCATGGTTTCCTGGTCTGTGGCCTCGACGTTCAGGCGGAGGAAGGGCTCGGTGTTGGACGGGCGCAGGTTGAACCAGTAGCTGCCGTCGGCGGCGACGAAGGTGCTGCCGTCCAGGTAGTCGATCTCGACATCCTCGGTGTGGAAGTCCTGCCGGACCCGCTCCACGGCGGCGGCCTTGTCCTCGATCTCGGAGTTGATCTCGCCGGAGGACCGGTACGGCTCGTACTCGCGGCCCAGGTCCGAAAGCGGGCCGTCCTGTTCGCCCAGCGCGGCCAGGACGTGCATGGCGGCCAGCATGCCGGTGTCAGCGTTCCAGAAGTCGCGGAAGTAGAAGTGCGCGGAGTGTTCGCCGCCGAAGATGGCGCCCTCCGCGGCCATCACGGCCTTGATGAAGGAATGGCCCACCCGGGTGCGGACGGCGCGGCCGCCGTCGGTGGCGACGAGTTCCGGAACCGCGCGGGAGGTCAGGAGGTTGTGGATGATCGTCGGGTTGTCCTCGCCGTTGGCCTTGGCGCGGGCGATCTCGCGGCGGGCCACCATGCCCGTGACGGCGGAGGGGGAGACCGGCTCGCCCTTCTCGTCGATCACGAAGCAGCGGTCGGCGTCGCCGTCGAACGCCAGGCCGATGTCGGCGCCGTGCTCCACGACGGCGGCCTGCAGGTCGCGCAGGTTTTCCGGTTCCAGCGGGTTGGCCGGGTGGTTCGGGAACGAGCCGTCCAGTTCGAAGTACAGCGGCACGATCTCCAGCGGCAGCTTGGGCAGCAGTGTGTCGCCGAGGACTGCGGGGGTGGTCATGCCTGCCATGCCGTTGCCGGCGTCGACCACGACTTTCAGCGGGCGGGAGCCGCTGAGGTCCACGAGGCTGCGCAGGTACTCGGAGTAGTCCTTGAGGACATCGCGGACGCTGATCAGGCCCCGGGTGCCCTGGGCGGGGATGGTGCCGGCGTTGAGGTATTCCTCGGCGCGGGCCTGGATCTCCTTGAGTCCGGTCTCGGAGGAGATCGGGACGGCGCCGGCCTTCGCCATCTTGATGCCGTTGTACTCGGCGGGGTTGTGGCTGGCGGTGAAGGTGGCGCCGGCGGCGTTGAGCTTGCCGCAGGCGAAGTAGAGCTCGTCGGTGGAGATCAGATCCAGGAGCTGGACGTTGGCCCCGCGGGTGGCGGCGCCGTTGGCGAAGGCCCGGCTGAATTCGGGGGAGGAGGGGCGCATGTCGCCGCCGACCAGGACCGTCTGTCCGCTCAGTTCGAGGACGTCGACGAAGGCGGCGCCAACCGCCTCGACGATCTCGACCGTGATCGAGTCGCCGACGATGCCGCGCACGTCGTAGGCCTTGAAGGAGGCCGAGAGGTCATAGGTCTTGGTCTGTTCGCTAGTCACGGGCACCATCTTACGGTGAAGGGTCCGCCGCGCAGCCGAAACGGGTCCGCTTATGTGGATTTCCCGGGAGACGTTGTCCACATAGGTGCGGGCGGGCTTCGTCGCTGTCGGAGGGGGCTGGGATACTGAAGCAATGGCTACTCCCCAGAACACACCAGTCATGACCCCTGACTCGACGACCCATGAATCTACGACGCGGGCCCAGGAATCCACGACGCGGGCCCAGGCGCAGGACGTGCTGCGCGAGCTCGTCGGAAACCCGGGAGCGGACTTCCACGAGGGGCAGTTCGAGGCCATAGAGGCGTTGGTCGACGGCGGCCGGCGGGCCCTCGTGGTCCAGCGCACCGGCTGGGGCAAGTCCGCGGTGTACTTCGTCGCCTCCCTGCTGCTGCGCCGCCGCGGTGCCGGCCCCACCCTGATCGTGTCGCCGCTGCTGGCCCTCATGCGGGACCAGGTCGCCGCCGCAGCCCGGGCCGGGGTCCGGGCCGTGGCCATCAACTCGGCCAACCAGCTCGAATGGGACACCGTCCGGGAGCAGCTCGCAGCCGATGAGGTGGACGTCCTCCTTGTGTCTCCGGAGCGGCTCACCAACCCCTCCTTCCGCGAGAACCAGCTCCCCGAACTGGTCCGGCGCACCGGGCTCCTGGTGATCGATGAGGCGCACTGCATTTCCGACTGGGGCCACGACTTCCGCCCGGACTACCGCCGCATCGCCGACCTGATCACCCAACTGCCGGACAGCGTTCCCGTCCTGGCCACCACGGCCACCGCCAATTCCCGGGTGGTCCACGACATTGAGGAACAGCTCGGCGAGGGCGTCCTGACCATCCGCGGCGCCCTGGGCCGCGACTCCCTCCGGCTGGGCGTCCTTCGGCTGCCGGACTCCCGCGAGCGGTTGGGCTGGCTGCTGACCCACCTGCGGGACCTGCCCGGCAGCGGCATCATCTACACCCTGACCGTCTCCGCGGCCGAGGACACCGCCCGGCTGCTGGCCGAGGCCGGCCACAACGTGCTCTCCTACACCGGCAGGACCGACCCGGCGGACCGGGAACGGGCGGAGCAGTTGCTCAAGGACAACGAGGTGAAGGCGCTGGTGGCCACCTCGGCCCTCGGGATGGGCTTCGACAAGCCCGACCTCGGCTTCGTGGTGCACCTGGGCGCCCCCTCCTCGCCCGTGGCGTACTACCAGCAGGTGGGCCGTGCGGGCCGTGGCGCCGCGAACGCCGACGTCCTGCTGCTTCCCGGATCGGAGGACCGGGATATCTGGCAGTACTTCGCCACGGCGTCCATGCCTTCGGAGGAGAAGGCCGCGGCGGTGCTGACCGCCCTGGCCGAAGCCGGAACCGCCGTGTCCACCGTCGCCCTGGAAGCACGCGTGGACCTGCGCCGGACGCCGCTGGAACTGCTCCTCAAGGTCCTGGCCGTCGACGGGGCCGTGGAGCGGGTCGGCGGCGGCTGGCGCTCCACCGGCATGCCCTGGGCCTACGACGCCGAACGGTACCGCCGGATCGCCGAGGCCCGCGTGGACGAGCAGGACTCCATGGTGATCTACCAGGACACCGCCGGGTGCCGGATGGAGTACATCACCTCTGTCCTCGACGACGAGACCGCCCACCCCTGCGGGCGGTGCGACAACTGCGCCGGACGGTGGTTCCCGGCCGACATCGCCGCCGACGCAACCCAGACCGCCGATGCCACGCTCAGCCGCGCCGGGATCGTGCTGGAACCCCGTTTGCAGTGGCCCAGCGGGATGGACCGCCTGGGCGTGGCCGTCAAGGGCAAGATCAAGCCCGAGGAGAGCGTGGCCAACGGCCGGGCACTCGCCCGCCTGACCGACCTTGGCTGGGGCGGCGCGCTGCGCGAGACGTTCGCCGCCGGTGCCCCGGACCGTGCCGTGGACCCGGCGATGCTGCGGGCCTGCGTCCAGGTGCTGCGCGAGTGGGGGCAGGGCGATTCCCGGACCCCCGGCTGGAGCGGGGCAGGCCGGCCGGCGGGAATCGTCAGCGTCCCGTCCCGGAGCAAGCCGGAACTGGTTGACTCGCTGGCCCGCGGCATCTCGGAGATCGGCCGCATTCCGTACGTCGGCGCGCTGCAGCTGGCCCACGGCGGACCCACGGGCGGCCGTGGCGGCAACAGCGCGTACCGGCTCGCGGGGGTCTGGGAGCGCCTGGTGGTGGGCCCGGAATTGGAGGCTGCCCTCGCCGGGATTCAGGGCCAGAGCGTGATGCTGATCGATGACCTGGTGGACAGCCGCTGGAGCGTCACTGTGGCGGGCCGGGCCCTGCGCCAGGCCGGCGCGGGAGCCGTGTTGCCTTTGGTGCTGGGCCAGGCCGGCTAGGCACGGGGCACGGCCTGGGCCGGCCAGCCCCCGGGTACGCAAAAGGCCCCGGTCCAGGACCGGGGCCAAACGCGGAGACGGGGGGATTTGAACCCCCGGTGGAGTTGTGCCCCACACTTCATTAGCAGTGAAGCCCATTCGGCCGCTCTGGCACGTCTCCATCCGCTATCACTAGCCCACCAAGGATACGCAGAAGCGGCCATGCAGCGCAAAACGGTTGGCGGGCCGCCGGGTCAGGCGCCGCTGCCCGCCAGCGCCCGCCAGAGGAAGTGCTGGCTGCGGCTCTGCAGCGCCGCGGCCTGCCGGTTGTCCGAGGCGCCGGCGTGGCCGCCCTCGAGCGCCTCGTGGAACCACACGTTCGGGATCCCCATCGCCTGCATGCGCGCCGCCATCTTGCGCGCCTGCACCGGCCCCACCCGGTCGTCCGAGGTGGCGGTCCAGATCAGCGTCTCCGGGTACTCAACCCCGTCCCGTAGCAGGTGGTAGGGCGAGAACGTCCGGATGAACTCCCACTGGCCGGCGTTGTCCGGGTCGCCGTACTCGCCGATCCAGGAGTAGCCGGCCGAGAGTTTGCTGTACCGGCGCATGTCCAGCAGCGGCACACCGCAGGAGACGGCGCCGAAAAGCTCCGGGTACTGGGTGAGCATGTTGCCCACCAGCAGGCCGCCGTTGGAGCCGCCCACGCAGCCCAGCCGCTCCCGCGAGGTCACGCCGCGGGAGATCAGGTCCCTGGCCACCGCGGCGAAGTCCTCGTAGGCGCGGTGCCGGTTTTCCTGCAGGGCGGCGCGGTGCCAGGCGGGCCCGTATTCGCCGCCGCCCCGGATGTTGGCCACCACGTAGACGCCGCCGCGGCTGTGCGGGGCCCCGCCGTCGGCCCCGGCCATCTCCTCGGTCCGGCGTTCCAGCCAGGCACGGCCCACCACGCCGCTGTAGGCGGGGGTGCGGGAGACCTCGAATCCGCCGTAGCCGGAAAGCTGGGTGGGGTTCTGGCCGTCGAGAACCAGGCCGCGCGCCGCGATCTGGAAGTAGGGGACGCGGGTCCCGTCCTGCGAGACGGCGAAGTGCTGCTGCACCTCGTACGCGTCCTCCTCGAAGAACGACGGCGCGGTGCGCACCACCTCGTGGTTGCTGACCACCCCGTCGACGCCGGCGCGGGTGAGCGTGCCGCGGGTGAGGGTGGTGGGCGTGGTGAAGCCGGTAGCCACCAGCCAGAAGTCGTTGCCCCCGGCGGCACCGGCGTCCACGGAACCGTCCGCGCCCTCGACGGAGTCCTCGTCGTCGACGGCGTAGGCGTTCACGTCGTGCAGCGGCGGGCAGGCGTCCAGGACCTTGACCGCCCAGGCCGAGTCGGTGCCGGGCCGCTGCGGGTCCAGCACCCGGATCTCGGAGGACACGTCGCGCAGCAGGTTCAGCAGCAGGAAATCCCGGGTCCAGCTCCAGGACTGCAGCGAGGTGTGCTCATCCGGGGTGAACAGCACGGCCAGGTCGCGGCCGCCGGCCAGGAAGGACTCGAAGTTCACGGCCAGCAGGGAGCCCGCGGGGTAGCTGGTGCCCTCCAGTGTCCAGTCTTTCTGCGGCCGGAACAGCAGCCAGTCCCGGTGCGAGCTGACGTTCACGTCCGCGGGCACATCGATCTCCACCCACTGGCCGTCCACCAGCACCGAGGTGCGGGTCTCGAAGAAGCTGACCCAGTCCACGGCGAAGGTCCGCTCGTAGCCGGGCGTCGAATCGTGCACCACCAGGGCCATCATGTGCTCTTCGGGGATTTCGAACAGCGTCTCGGCGTCGGCCAGGGTCCCGCCGCGGCGCAGCACGACGCCGGTGCTGGCGTAGGAGGACGTGGTCCGCGGCAGCCCCTCGGCGGTGCTGGAGACCAGCAGCGTGTCCTCGTCCAGCCAGGACGCGTTGCCCTTGGCGGTGGGCAGGTCGAAGCCGCCCTCGGCCGGGTCCACGAAGGCGCGGCGTTCGACGTCGAACTCGCGGTAGCGGTTGGCGTCGCCGCCGTCGGGGGAGAGTGCCAGAAGTGCCCGGCGGTGCTCGCCGCCGTCGGCCGGACGGAGGAAGTTGGCTCCGTGGAAGACCCATTCCTGGCTCTCCTCGGCGGCCAGGGCGTCAACGTCCAGCAGGACCTCCCACGCGGGCGATCCCGCCCGGTAGCTGTCCCAGTCGGTACGCCGCCACAGGCCCTTGGGGTTGGTGCCGTCCTTCCAGAAGTTGTAGTACCAGCGGCCGTGCTTGCCGACCATGGCGATCCGGTCGGTGGAGTCCAGGACTTCCAGGATGCGCTCCTGCAGTTCCGCGTACTCTGCGTCCTCCAGCAGTTCCTCGGTGCGGGCGTTCTGCTCGCGGACCCAGGCCAGCTGTTCCTCGCCGTAGATCTCCTCCAGCCAGATGTTCTCGTCAACGGGTTCGGGCGCGGATCCCGGGGCGGCACCGGACACGGGGAATTGCTCAGCAGCAGTGGTGGTCATGGGCCCATCCAAGCAACTGCCTCGCCGGGCAGGCAAGTCAAGCCGCCGGGCCCGATGCCGATACTCTGGATGCCGTGGCAACAACGCAAAGCATCCGGACGGCACTGATCGGCGCCGGTCCCCGGGGCACCAGCGTGCTGGTACGGCTGCTCGCCAACTGGGCCCCCGCGGCCCCCGGCGCCACCCTGCAGATCGACGTCATCGACCCCTACCCGGCCGGCCCGGGGCACGTCTGGCGCCCCGACCAGTCGCGGCTCTACCTGATGAACACCCAGTCGTTCTACCCCACCGTGGTGCCCCAGGACCCCGGCCTTGCGCCCCCGCTGGCCGGCGGGACCTTCGAGCAGTGGCGGCAACGCCAGCGCCAGGACCCCGACGCGGCGCTCAGCGGCGCCGAACGCGAGGAACTCGGCGCCCTTGAGGCCACCGGATTCCCCAGCCGCGCGCTGTATGGGCGTTATCTGCGGCACACCCTCGAGGAGCTGGTCGCTGCGGCGCCCGAAGGCGTCACTGTTACCTTCCACCGGACGTCCGCGACGGCGGTCCGCCCCGTCACAGGTGAGGACGACGCCGGCAGCGGGTTCGACGTCGAGCTCGCGGACGGGACCACGCTGAGGGTCGGGTCGGTGGTGCTGGCCCTGGGCCACCTGGAATCCCGGCTGAACCCCGAACAGCGCGGGCTGCAGGCGGCCGCCGGTGAGCTCGGCCTGACCTACCTTCCGCCGGCCGTCCCGGCCGACGTCGACTGGTCCGCCATCCCGGCCGTGCAGCCGGTGCTGGTGCGCGGCATGGGGCTGAACTTCTTCGACGTGATGGGCCAGCTGACCGAGGGCCGGGGCGGGACGTTCCTGCCCGCGGACGACGGCGCCGGGCTCACCTACCTGCCCTCGGGCCGGGAACCGTTCATCATCGCAGCGTCCCGCCGGGGCACCCCGTACCGGGCCAAGGCCACCCTCTCCGGCTACTACCCGGCCTCGGTCAGCCTCCGGTACCTCACGGAGGAGGCGGTGGGCCGCTTCGCCGCCGCCGGCGTGGTGCCCGCCTTCGACCACGACCTCTGGCCGCTGCTCCACCGCGACGCAGTCTGGGCCTACTACTCCACCCTGGCGCGCTCGCAGCCGGACGCCGTCGGACCCGGCCCGGAACGCTTCCTGGCCCTGCTGGAGGAGGCGCTGCACCCGCACGCGCACTCCACCGCCAGGTGGGAGGACGCCGCTACCGAGGTCATCGAGGCGCACGTGGACCCCGCCTGCCGGCTGGACCTGCTGGGCCTGGCCGCGCCCCTGGCCGGGCGCAGCTTCGCCTCCCGGGCGGAGCTGGACGCTGCGGTGACGGACTACCTGCTCGACGACGCCCGGCGCTCCGTCCGGGGCGAGGACGATCCGGTGAAGATGACGATTGGCGCGTTGCACCACGGACGCGCCGTGTTGAAGTCCGTGGTGGCCGACGGCGGCATCACCGACGAGTCCTGGGTGGCCGGGCTGCGCGGCTGGTTCGAGGCCTTCGTGGAGGGCCTGGCCAGCGGGCCGCCCGCCCTGCGCGCCGAGCAACTCGCGGCGCTGGTCCGCGCCGGTGTGGTCAGCTTTGTCGGCCCCGACCCGAAGTTCGGGGTGGACCGCAAGGCCGGCGTGTTCACGGCCGCCTCCCCGTGGGTGGGCGGCCCGGGAGAGACTCCGGGCTCAGCCACGGGCATCGCGCCGGCGGAAACCCCGGCCCGGGTCGAGGCATCCGTCCTGGTGGAGGCCCTGGCCCCGGCGAACCGGGTGGGCGTCAACGCCTCGCCCCTCCTCGAACAGCTGCTGGCCGACGGCCTGGTCCGGCCGCGCCTGACAATGACCGCCGAGGGCATCCCGCTGCAGAGCACCGGCCTGGACGTCGTCCCGCACCCGTACCGCCCGGTGGCCGCGAACGGTGCCGTGACGGAGGGGATCTACGTCCTCGGGCTGCAGCTCTCCGCCGCGCAGTGGGGCACCGCAATCGCCGCGGAGGCCCGGCAGGCGCAGGGCCCGGTCTACCGCAGCGGGCAGCGGACCCTGCGCGACGCGGACGAGATCGCCAGGGACATCCTCGGCGGCTGAGCCCGGGTCAACCAGAACAGGCCCCCCAACGAGAACAGGCACGCCCCGACCCCGGACCGGCCGGCGGACCCACCGCACTGGTGGTCCTCCGTTCCGGCCGGGGCGGGGCGTGCCCGTTCCCGCCAGTCAGGGCATCAGCCCCGCAGGCACTTCTGGTACTTCACCCAGGCGATGCCGTACTTGACCCAGCCGGCCAGGTCGTACCACTTGGTCGGCGGCACCGGGGCGGTGCAGACCGGTGCCGGCGGGGCGCTGGCCGCCACCTGCACCGCGGTCTTCACCACGGTGCCGGACTCGACGGCGGTGAGCACCAGGGTGCCGGTGCCCGCTGCCGCGGCCGCGGGCACGGCGAGGTTGACCGAGGCTGAGCCGGCCGAAACCGGGACGGTGCCCAGCGCGGTGACCTTCCCGGCGGCGTCGGTGAACTCGGCCCGCAGCGAGGTATTGGCCGGGCTGCCGAGCGAGGTGAGGTCCAGCTTCGAGACCGCCAGGGTGATGGCCCCGCCGCCCTTGACCTCGGCCGCGGTGGTGTTGACCAGGGCCACGGAACGGCGTGCGAAGTCCGGCGAGACGGGGTTGTGGGCCTTCAGGTAGGCGATCCACGCGTCCCGGTCAACCAGCCCGGAGTCCTTCGTGCCGGCGCCGGACGTGAAGATCCGGAAGTTGTCGCCGCCGGTTGCCAGGAAGCTGAAGGTGCCGATCCGGTACGACTTCGCCGGGTCGATCAGCGCACCGTTGACCCGGATCGCGGTGATCCGGTCACCCGCGGCGCGGGCGGCGTCGTAGGTGTAGTTGACGTTCTTGGACAGGCCCAGCTGCTGGTAGGCGCGGCTGGGGACCGTGCCGTCCGGGTTGGTCTGCCACTGCTGCTCCAGCAGCGTCTTGAACTGCGCGCCCGTCAGGGTCGTGGTCCAGAGGTTGTTCACGAACGGCAGGACCGCGTTGGCCTCTGCGTAGGTGATGGTGCCGTCCGGGGCGTAGTACAGCTCGTTGCGCAGGCCGCCCGGGTTCACGACGCCGATCTCGGCGCCGCCCAGCTCGGGGGCCTTCAGTGCGTCCACCAGCGAGTCGGCCACGAGGTTGCCCAGGGTGGACTCGCTGCTGCGGTCATCGCGGACAGCGGGGGAGCCGCCGAATGCCGTGGTGATATCCGCGGTGACCTTGCCGACCGGCTGGTTGCCGATCACGGCGGCGTCCGCGACGGCCTTGTCCACGATGGCCTTGACCGCGGCGACGCGCGGGTAGGCGGCGATCAGGTCAGCCGCCGGATCCGTGCTGCGCTTGACGTTGGCCGCCTTGTAACCGGTGACGGACATGGTCTTGGTGTCGATGGTGAGCTGGATCTGGCCGATGAACTCGCCGTAGTTGCCGGTCTGGACGATCGGGCGGGTCTTGCCGGTTGGCTGTCCCGCTCCGTCCAGGACCGGTGCGTCCCAGGCGTACTGCTTGTGGGTGTGGCCGTTGAAGATCGCGGCCACGTCGGGGCTGACCTTCTGGACCATCGCCGCGAAGGGGCCGCCGGCGGCGACTTCCTGCTCCAGGGTGGCGCCTTCGGGCGCTCCGGACCCGGCGCCGTCGTGGTTTTCGACCACGATCACGTCGGCCAGCTTGTCCGCCTTGATCTTCGCGGCGGCCCGGTTGATCGCCTCGACCGGATCGCCGAACTCGAGGTCCGCGATGCCGGCCGGGGTGACCAGGGCCGGGACTTCCTGGGTGACGGTGCCGATCACGGCCACCTTGACGCCGTTCAGCTCCAGCACGGTGTACTCGGGCAGCACCGGCTCGGTGGTGCCCTTCTTGTAGACGTTGGCACCCAGGTACGGGAACTTGGCGTTCGCGTCGCCGGCGATCACGCGGTCACGCAGGTCGGCCCAGCCGCCGTCGAACTCGTGGTTGCCCACGGCCGAGGTGCGCAGTTCCAGGGTATTGAGAACGTCGATGGTCGGCTGGTCCTTGGCCACCGCGGAGGCGAACAGGGAAGCGCCGATGTTGTCGCCCGCGGAGAGGAACGCGGTGGCGCCGGGGGCGGCGGCAGCGCGGAGCTTCTCGATGGTGCCGGCGAACTGCACGGTGTTGGAGTCGATCCGGCCGTGGAAGTCGTTGATTCCCAGCAGGTTGAGGTCGACGCTGGCCGGGAGGGCCGGGCCGGCCTTCAGGTCCAGGCCCACCACCACGGGGTCGTGGTCGCTGGCGCGGAACTGGTCCGGGGCGTAGTAGTCGGTGACGTTGTTGTTGTAGCGGCTGTACTCCAGCGCCACGGATTCCACCGAGTTGATGTTCCAGATGTCCGCGCCGGTGACGGCCGCGTTGGCCGCCGGGGAGGCGAGGATGTGGTCCAGGGAGCCCACCAGGCCGCCGAAGAGGTAGGAGTGCTTGGCGGAGCCGTCGGCGTTCCGGGCCTTCTCGTCCTGGTTGACGTACCCGGCGCCGGTGAGGACGTTGATCGGGTCCTCCTTGGCGTAGGAGTTGAAGTCGCCGATCAGGAAGACCTTGTCCGTGCCCTTGGACTTCTGCAGCTCGTCGGCGAAAGCCAGCAGGGACTGCGCCTGGGCGGTGCGGGCGACGTTGGAGTTGCCCTGGCCCTTGTCCGTGTCGTCCGGGGTCGCGGCGGAGCCCTTGGACTTGAAGTGGTTGGCGATCGCGATGAACTTCTTGTCATCGGAGGCACCGGCCGGCTTGAAGACCTGGGCCAGCGGCTTGCGGGCGCTGGCGAAGGCCACGGTGTCGTTGAGGATGATGGACTCGCCCACCGGTTCGGCGGCGGCCTTCTTGAAGATGAACGCGGTGCGGATCATGTCCTCATCGGACAGCGGGGGCGCGTTGGCGGGGGTGCGGACGTAGTCCCAGATGCCGGGGGTGGCAACGTTCAGGGCGTCCACCAGGGTGGACAGGGCGGCGTCGCGGCTCTTGCCGAACTGGGCCGAGTTCTCGACCTCCATCAGGGTGACGACGTCGGCGCCGGACTTGGTGATCGCGGCAACGATCTTGTCCTGCTGGCGCTTGAAGTTCTCCGCGTTCGCGGCGCCGCGGACGTTGCAGCCGCCCTGGACGGTGATCGGGTTGCCGGCGCGGTCCTTGTAGAACGTGCAGCCGGCCACCTGGTCCCCGGTGGTGGGGAAGTAGTTCAGCACGTTGAAGGAGGCGAGCTTGAGGCTGCCGCCCACGGCCGCGGGGGCATCGGCGCGGGTGGCGCCGAAGCGGGCCGGCTGGACCGTGGCGGCGTTCGCCGGGGTCAGCTGGGTCAGCGGCTGGAACTTCCAGGCGTTGTTGGCGTAGCCCAGGACCACGTTGGTCGTGAACGTCACGGGGGAGCCGACGCGGACCGGGTCGGCGCCTGTCAGGTAGGGCAGCGGCTGCGCCTTGGCGGCGGCGTCCTTGAGGAAGTTGGTGGTGGCGCCGTCGTCGAGCTTGATGCCGCGCTCCGCGTTGGCCGCCACGGTAGCGGTGTACTCGGCGGAGCCGTAGGGTGCGACGGCGGTGGGCTGCTCGAGCGGGGTGGTGCCCCCGGCCAGGCCGATCTCGCCGTACTGGTTCAGCGAGAAGTTGTCCGCCACCGTGACGGGGCCCTGCGGGGTCAGGAGCATGCCCTCGAGGGATTCGCGGAACGCCTCGCTGGCAGGAAGGCTGAAGCCGGTGGCCTTGACCTCCGGGGCGGCCTCGGCCAGCGCGGCGATCCCGGTGGTGCCGGTGACGTTGAGCTGGGTCATGCCGTAGTACTCGGCGACCTCGCCGGTCACCTCGAGGTAGTCGCCGATCTTCACGGAGGCGACGGCGGCGGGTGCATAGACGAAGATGCCGTCGGAGGCGGTGTGGTTGGCCGGGGTCAGGTCACCGCCGGTACCGGGGGTCTGGAGGTAGAAGCCGGAGATCCCGCCGGTGGGGTAGGCGGCGGTGACCTTGCCCCGGGTGGTGGCGGTGGTGCCGGTAAACGGGCTGGCGGCGCCGGTGCCCTGGATCTCGGCGATGGTGCGGTTCACCGGGGGAGTGCCGGGGGCCGGGTCGACGGGAGCGGCGGTGCCGTTGGCCGCGCCGGGGGTGATGACGGCGTTGAGGCCGAAGTCCATCGCGTTGTTGTTGCTGTCCACACCGTTGGCGCGGTTGAGGCTGCGGACATCGCCGGTGCCCGACGGGGCGGCCGCGGCCTGGGTCTCGAAGGTGTTCGAGCTGCCGTAGCCGAGGATGTCCGCGACGCTGGCGGGCTCGATAACCGAGCCGGTGCCCAGCGGATTCAGGGCCGCCGGCTGCTTGGCAAGGATGATGGTGCCGCCGCCGACGGCCGGGTTGAACCCGGTGGCCGTGGCGTCCGCCGCGGGCAGGTCCTGGCCGGTGGCGCCGTTGCTTCCGGCCTTGAGCAGGTAAAACCCCTTGGCCGCGATGGTGCCGGTGAGCGGCGCCGTCGAGCTGGGCGCCCCGGTGCCGGTCGCGGAGCGGTACTGGATGGACCAGCCCTCCAGGGATACGGGTGCGTCAGAGGAGTTGTACAGCTCCACGAACTTGTTCTTGAAGGCGGCTCCGGCGCTGCCGCCGCTGAGGTACGCCTCGTTGATGGTCACCGGCGATGTTCCGGCGGCTGCCGGCGAGACCTCCAGTGCTGCGGCCGGAACGGCTGTCAGCGGGGCGGCGATGAGCCCCGCTGACAGCGCGGTGCCCAGCGCTGTCTTCCATGGTGTGATTTTCATTCGCTCTGACTCTCATGAAGGTGCCCGGGTAAGGGCTGGGTGCGATGTCCGGGGTTGTGGCCCCGCGGACGGGCCGGGCTGCTCCTGGTCAAGCAGGTCCCGGCACAGCAAAACAGGGGTGAATGAACACGGAGTGAATGACGTGAACACTCGGCGGGGCGTTCCCCAGCGAAACGCCCAGCAGCCGGCGCGGAAACCCCACCAAAGGGTGTCTCCGGCGACGGGTGGTGGTTGGTACTACGGTGCGTCCCGGCCTTTCCCCTGGCCCGGACACCCCAAAAGAGTACCGACCACGTTCCGCTGAATCAGCGGGTGGCCGGTGCTGGTTAACGCAATTTTTCCAAAAGATTTACTTAGGGTTGGGGCGCCGGGGCGCGCCGGAAGGCCGGCGCTCGCCGTGTTGCGGCCCGGGGTCCCGGGCGGTCAGTGCTGGTTGGGGGTTCGGGCGGTCAGTGCTGGTGAGGGGGAGGTCAGTGCCGGCCGGAATTCAGGCGGGCGATCGCGGCGGACAGGACCGTGGCGAAGCCGCACCAGAGCGGGTAAGGGACCAGGGCGACGCCGGCGGTGCGGTTGAGCGCGTAAGTGCGTCGGGCGAGGTCCGCGCTGCTGAGCGCCAGTACCCCGGCCTCGGCCGCGGCCAGCCAAGGCTTCCGGGAGCGCCAGAAGAGCCAGCTCCACCCGGCGTTCAGTGCGAGGTTGGCGGCCAGGGCGGCGCGGTAGGCGCGGATTGCCTTTTGCCGCTCCACGGCTGTGGGTGCGCCGGACGTCCGGGCCGCGCCCGCCGTGGCCTCGTTGCCGTGCGCGCCGGCCGGGCCGTCGCTGTCGAGGGCGACGGCGGAGGTCACCGCGATGTCGGCGTAGAGCGCGGTCCAGACGAGCGGGAACGCCAGGGTGGGAGGCTGCCACTCGGGCTTCCGGAGCGTCGTGTACCAGCGGCTTTCCGGGTCCGTGGCCAGCCCGCCCAGGGCGGCAGTTGCGGCGGTGGCGGCGGCGGTCCACACCAGGGTGAGCGCTTTCATTGCGGTTCCTCGTTCCGTTGCTGGCGGCGTGGGACCAGACTAACGCCGCCGCGACGACGGTCAAAGGGAGGGCGCGGGACGACCGGCGTGGCCCCGGCCGGCTCTCCCGCAGCTCCGGGCGGTACCGCCGTCGGGAGCTCAAAGATCCGTTTTAAACCCTTGGGCTGGGCGGTCCATTTTGTTATGGTGTGAGAGGTCAGGCAGGCGGCCACTACCCAATGACGGGAGGCCCTGCCTGATGTGCCACTATCTACCGCGGGGCGCCGTCGTCGGCCCCGCCATCGCCGGCGTCGGGTGCCGGCACGGCCCCTGAACCCCTCACTGGAATTCCCCGGACCTGCCGTGCCGCCCGCCCTGAATCGGGCGTGTTTCGGATATGGGTGCGCCCCGATGCTATTGGGGGATGCATCGGGGCGCTGGTCGAAAGCATATCCCGGGGTGCATTGCAAGTCAAATGCCCCGCGGAGGTCCGGTGGAGGAGAGCGGAGTGTGGCCCGCAGTTATTGGGGGCGGGCCACACACCCTCCCCGGGCAGGCTGTCGCGCCGGCTGCGCATTGCGGATTCGCGGCATGCGACGAGAAGGAGGAAGGCTATGACCGAAACTCCCGGCCCCGCCTATGCCAGCGGGGTGAACGCCTCGATTCTGCCGGCCGGAACCTTTGTGATGGACGGGGCCACCCGGTGCATGGCCTGGTCCGATGAGCTGTACGCCATCCACGGCTACAAGCGCGGCGAGGTTGTGCCCACCTTGGCCCTGACCTTGGCACACAAGCACCCGGGGGACCTGCCCCGGATCGAGGCGATCAGCGCCGAACTCTTCGCGCACGGCGGCCACGTGGCCATCTACCACCGCATCATCGACGCCCGATCCCACGAACACCGGGTCCTGACGGCCGGGGAGGCCGTGCTCGACGACGCCGGACGGCTGGCCAGCGTCTCGGGCGTCATGCTGGACCTCACGTCCACCATCCAGTGGGAGACCGAACTTACCGCGCGCGACGCCGTGCGCCGCGCCATGGCGACCAGGGGGACCATCGCCAAGGCGGAGGGAATCCTGATGGGCCGGCTGGGCGTCGGTTCCGACGAGGCGTTCAGGCTGCTCACGTCCTTCAGCAACAACCGGAACGTCAAACTTGCCGGGGTTGCCCAGGCGCTGGTGGCCCTGGCGGACAATTCGGCCGAGGCGCCGGCGCTCGGGGCGATGATCGACGAGCTCAGGCGGCGGGCGTCGGCTCCTGTGGCGAGAGGCGGGCGGCCAGGCCCGACAGCAGGATCGTGAGGCCCTCGTCCAGTTCCGCCTTGCCGTCGTAGTCGATCAGCACGTCAGCCAGGGCCCGGAGGTGGGTGAACTCCCGCGCCGGAAGCTGGTGAAGGCCCAGCCGTAGCAGCGCCTCACTTTCCTCCGGATCCACCACGAACTCCTGCAGCTCGTTGAGGATGTGGCCGTAGAGGTAGCCGTAATATGCGCGGTAGACGTGCAGGGCATCGCTCGCGGCAAAACCGGCCCTCACCAGCAGGGACAGGATCAATTCCAGCGGCCGGAGCGTGCCCGGCGGGCGAAGACCCAGCGGGGTGGACAGCGGCCGGGTCACCAGCAGGGGCACCACATTGGGGTGGCGCAGTGCCACCTCGCGGAGGCTGTGGGCGATGCGCCGGAGGTGGAGCTGCCAGTCCTCCGTCTCGGGAAACACATCCAGTTCGTCGAACACCAGCTCCGTCACGCCGTCCAGCAGGGCCGCGCGGTTCTCCGCGTAGCGGTAGAGGCCCATGGGGTCGCGGCCCAGCGCCTGGCCCAGGCGCCGCATGGTGAGCGCGTCCAGCCCCTCCTCGTCGACCAGCCGGAGGGCTGCGGTGAGGACCAGTTCCCGGCTCAGCCGCGGCTTGGCGGCGGCGGACGACGGCGGGGCGGGGTTTTCCGCGGGAGTCATGGCGATCCGTTCGGTGGGCCGGGAAGCCGGGGTCCATGCTGGTCCCCGGTGCTGTACCCGGCAAGCTTGCTTCGACCCCAGTCTACGCGTACCGTCTACAGTGTAGAGAGGTTGACGCCTTTCACCCGGGCGCCCCGTGCACGGCGGCCCGGTTCAGCCGCTGCAGCCCTCGGCGGCACCACAGCACCCCAGCGGAAATGAGCCAACAATGGCAGATTCGCAGTTTGACCAGTTCCTCCTCGAAGCAACCACTTCTGACAACGCCGCAACGGTCGGCATTGGCCGCGACTGCCTGTACGGCGTCTACACCAGCTGGTGCTTCCTGACCCAGTCCGTTCCGAAGCCCGAAGACGCCTTCTGGGCCGCGATGAAACAAAAACGCATCCGTCCCGGCCGAACGCCGCTCCGCATCAAGGGTCCGGCGGCCGCGGATTACATCATGTCCACCTATCCCGGGATGATCTAGGCATCAGCAGCCGATCGACCGCCGCCGGTAGATACAGAGCATCAGAAAAGAGGGCCGCGGGTCCGGCCGAATGGCCGCGGGTCCGGCCATT
>NZ_JBFBKP010000043.1:0-38108 GCF_040702285.1 Arthrobacter sp. NPDC080086 | reverse complement strand
CGCGGAACTGCTGGGCCGAGGCGTCCTCGACGTCGTGGTCAAAGGCGGCGCCGCCGGCGCCGGCGTCTACACCGCCGCAGGGCGCCTGGAGGCCCCCGCCGTCCCCGTCACCAGCATCGACACCGTCGGCGCCGGCGACGCCTTCACCGCCGGCTACCTCTCCGCCCTGCTCGAGGGCCTCGGCACCGCCGAACGCCTGCGCCGCGGCACCCTGGCCGGCGCCTTCGCCGTCAGCTCCGCCGGCGACTGCGAGGGACTGCCCACCGCCGCCGAACTGGCCCTGCTGGGCGCCGTCCCGGACGGCGGCACGCAGCGCTGAGGCGCCCTCATCCTTTGTCACCGTCCGCCGTCACTGTCCGCCGTCACTGTCCGC
Source organism: Arthrobacter sp. NPDC080086 (assembly GCF_040702285.1). Taxonomy (NCBI): domain Bacteria; kingdom Bacillati; phylum Actinomycetota; class Actinomycetes; order Micrococcales; family Micrococcaceae; genus Arthrobacter; species Arthrobacter sp. NPDC080086. The sequence goes on along the minus strand of NZ_JBFBKP010000043.1, from coordinate 37,735 downwards.
CGCGAAAGGACCGCTCCACCCATGAAAATCATTGCCGCCGACGTCTTCGTCACCAGCCCGTCCCGGAACTTCGTGACCCTCCGGATCACCACGGAGGACGGGGTGACCGGCATCGGGGACGCCACCCTCAACGGCCGCGAACTGGCCGTCGCCGCGTACTTGAAGGAACACGTCGCCCAGCTCCTGATCGGCAAGGACCCGCACCGGATCGAGGACACCTGGCAGTTCCTCTACCGCAGCTCCTACTGGCGCCGCGGCCCGGTCACCATGGCCGCGATCGCCGCCGTCGACATGGCGCTCTGGGACATCAAGGGCAAGCTCGCCGGGATGCCCGTCTACCAGCTGCTCGGTGGCGCCTCCCGCAACGGGCTCCGCGCCTACGGCCACGCCTCGGGCTCGGACCTGCCCTCCCTGTTCGACTCGGTCCGCGAACACCTGGAGCTGGGCTACAAGTCCATCCGGATCCAGACCGCGGTCCCCGGGATCAAGGCCGTCTATGGGGTGGCCGCGCAGGCCCAGGCCTCCGGTGAGCGGTACGACTACGAACCGGCCGGGCGCGGCGCGTTCCCGCAGGAGGAGGACTGGGACACCCGCGCCTACCTGCGGCACCTCCCGACCGTCTTCGAAGCGGTCCGGAACGAGTTTGGCCCGGAACTGCCGCTGCTGCACGACGGCCACCACCGCATGACGCCCATCCAGGCCGCCAAGCTGGGCAAGGCCCTGGAACCCTACGACCTCTTCTGGCTGGAGGACTGCACCCCGGCGGAGAACCAGGAGGCGCTGCGGCTGGTGCGGCAGCACACCACCACCCCGCTGGCGATCGGCGAGGTCTTCAACACCGTTTACGACTTCCAGGCCCTGATCAAGGAACAGCTAATCGACTACGTGCGGGCCGCCTCCACCCACTTCGGCGGCATCAGCCCGCTGAAGAAGGTGATGGACTTCGCCGCCCAGTACCAGGTCAAGTCCGGCTTCCACGGCCCCACGGACATCTCCCCGGTGGGCTTCGCCGCACAGCTGCACGTGGGCCTGGCCATCCACAATTACGGCATCCAGGAGTACATGCAGCACTCGGCGGCCACCAACGAGGTCTTCGAACAGTCGATGACCTTCACCGACGGCTACCTGCACCCGGGGGAGGAGCCCGGACTGGGAGTGGAGTTCAACGAGGAAGCCGCCGCCGCGTACCCCTACCAGCAGGCCTACCTGCCCTACAACCGCCTGGTCGACGGGACCGTCCACGACTGGTGACCGGCAGTGCCGGGCACCAGGTGGTGCCTGGCATCCCTGGGGCACACAGGGGCGGGCACGAAGGAGCAGGCACCGCACAGAAGGCCCCGGGCGGCGAGTCGAGGCTCAGCCGGCCGGGGCCTGGTCTGTGGATGGTGCGGCGCGCCGGTATTCCGGTCTGCGCCGTCGGGCGGGCCTAGTGGATCAGTTCCCGGGTCATGCCGAAGGGGACCTGGTCCGAGAGCGCCGCGGTGTAGTGGCCGGGCTTGTGGCGGGTCAACAGGATGCCGTGGGTGCCGGTGAGCATGGCCACCCGCTGCAGGCCCTGGACCGCGTCGTTGAGCCGCTCGTCCAGCAGCCGCCGGCTGTCCACCTGGATCTCAATGCACTCGTTGGCTGTGGTCATCGGAACTGCCTCTCCCGGAGCGTCCCCTGCGCACCATTTCACCCCGCTGTGTCACCGTGCGGACCACGGCTGAAGTGAGATTAGCCTCTGGGTTAAATGTGAGTCAAATCACCACGCGGGCGGCGCGCCGGAGCATTTTCCCGGGGTCCGGCGCCGTCAAGAGCCCGGCTCCCAGCAAACCGGGATAATCTTCCCTGAACATTAATGGCCACGGAGTGAAAAGGCGGACGCGGGCAATGGCGCAAGACCAATCAGGAGAACGCCCGGGCTGGTGGCGGGTCTTCCACGACAAGTTCGTCGTCGAAGAGCGGTACATGGAGCCCGGGGACCGCCGCAGGCTCTACCGCACCGGCGCCATCCTCATGGTCGTCGGCGCCGCGCTGTTCACCTTCATCCTGATCAGCGTCTTGACCCACACCGGCATCAGCGTGGTGGACGAGCCGATCCGCTCCGGCCTGGTGGCCCTGCGCGGCGAGCCCGCCACCACCATCATGATCATCCTTGCGATCGTTTTCGGCCCGATCGGCCTGCCCATCATCATCCTGGTGGTGACCGTCGCCTGGGGCCTGCTGGCAAAGCACGCCTGGCGCCCCATGGTGCTGGCCGGCGCCATGCTGACAGGCGTCATCCTGGCCCAGCTGATCGGCCACGCCGTCGAACGCCACCGCCCCCCGGTGGACCTGATGCTCTTCGGCGCCGACGCCACCTTCTCCTTCCCCTCCGGCCACGTCCTGGGCGCCTGCGACTTCCTGCTGATCACCAGCTTCCTGGTCTTCTCGCGGCGCCGGAACCCGCGGGCCGCCGTCGTCGGTTTCACCGTCGCCGGGATCGGCATTGTCTTCGCCGCGCTCAGCCGGCTGTACCTGGGGTATCACTGGACCACCGACGCACTGGCCTCGCTGTCCATCTCCTTCGTGATCCTGGGCGCGGTCATACTGCTCGATACGTGGCGGACCGTCCGCATCCCGGGCGAGCCGGTCACCGGCGAGCTCTCCAAGAAGGAAGCCGCCGCGGAGTAGGCCCCCGACGGCGCGCCGCTCCTCTAGCGGGCCGCGCGCCGCTGCGCCTCCTTGCGCCGCTCAAGCTCCCGGCGAAGCCCGGCGTTGGCGGCCTCCAGCTCCAGCACCTTGGCGACGCCGGCCAGGTTCAGGCCCTCCGCCAGCAGCTCGCCAATCCGCCGCAGCACGGCAAGATCCGTCTCGCTGTATTGCCGGGTGCCGCCCGCCGTGCGGTCGGGCGTCAACAGGCCCTTGCGCTCGTACAGCCGGATGTTCTGCTGCCCCGTGCCCACGAGGTCGGCCACCACCGAAATCGCGTAGACCCCCACGTCGTCCCCCCGTTGCGCCATGCTGCCCTCCTTCGGGTCGACGCCGCCGCGGCGCCGGAAAATCCTCTTGCACCACTCTCACGCCGGTGCTATAAAAAAACTATATCCGCCACCATAGATAATCCATAGATGGGAGGGGCGGCGGATAGCCCGAAAACCTGAAGGACTCTCGGATGAAGGAGTGGGAAATGATGTTGATGCGTACGGACCCGTTCCGTGAACTGGACCGGCTGACCCAGCAGGTCTTCGGAACCACGGCGCGGCCTGCCGCGATGCCGATGGACGCCTGGCAGGAGGACGGCGAATTCGTCGCCGCCTTCGATCTCCCCGGCGTCAATGTCGACTCGGTGGACCTCGACATCGAACGGAACGTCCTGACCGTCCGGGCCGAACGCCGTGACCCGACCCAGCCGAACGTCGAGATGATCGCCTCGGAGCGGCCGCGCGGCGTTTTCAGCCGGCAACTGATCCTGGGCGATTCGCTGGACACGGAAAACATCAAGGCCAGCTACACCGACGGCGTGCTGACCCTGCGCATCCCGGTCCTGGAGAAGGCCAAGGCGCGCAAGATTGAGATCACGCACAGCCAGGACAGCATGCACGAGATCGCCAAGTAGCACCGGCGGCATTGCTGCCGGTTTGGCTTAGGATCCGGTGCCCTCGGGCGCCGGGTCCCCGCCGTTCCCAAGTAGCAGTCGAAAGGAGCCGTCCGAAAGGAGGGGCGGGGCCGTGAACCGTGACCCGCGGGGCCTGTATGCCGCCCTCGGCGTCGGGCCGGATGCCACCGGCGCTGACATCCGGCGCCGGTACCGGGCGCTGTTGCGCCACCTGCACCCCGACGTCGGGGCGCCGGGAGGGGAGGACGTGCGCCGGGTCCTTGAGGCCTTCGCCGTGCTCCGCCACCCGAAATCCCGGGCCAACTACGACCCGGCCTATGGGCGGACCGATGGCTTCGAGCGCGCCGGCCGGGATATCCCGGTGCGGCGGCATGCGACGCAGCCGCTGGTCCGGGTCACCCCGGTGCGCTGGGAACGCGGACCGGGGTGACCCGCGGCCGCCGGGGCCCCGCACCCCCACCACAGCTGGATGAGAGGAGGGCAGCCATGAGCGCATGGCGGCAATACGATTCACACCTGATCCCCGCCTTCCACGAACGCTTCGAGGAACGCTGGGGCGAGGGCACGGCACCGTTCCTTGACCCGGAGGCGCACGAACTTCCCCTGCCGCGCGCCCAGTGGATCAACGTCGACACCGGCGCGGCGCTGGCCGTGGTGCCGATCTGGGCCGCCGAGGACAGCCAGCACCGCTCGTTCGGGGTCTTCTACCTGCCCCCGGCGGGCGACATCTGGGTCCTGCGCCCCGGCTTCACCGCCTACCTGGAGCCGGCGGCGGACGACGCCGAGCAGTTGCTCACCCTGCGCAATGACGCGTTCAAGAAGGCCGTGGCGCACGCGAAGGAGTTCCTGTTCGGTCCCGACGGCGTGAACTACTGACCCGGTCCTCCCGCGGGCGGCCGGGCGCGGTGCGGCGGCTCGGGCCTGGGGTTTAGGAAGCGCCCCGGTCCGGGCCTAAGATCAATCAATCACCAGCGCAACTGCATAGGGGAACCACCGATGAAAGCTTCCGCCCGCGATCTGGCCGCCATCCTGCCCGCAGGGTTCACCATGGGCGTGGCCACGGCCGCGTTCCAGATCGAAGGCGCGCTGGACGAGGACGGCCGGGGCAAATCCGGCTGGGATGTCTTCGCCGCGGTGCCGGGCGCGATCGTGGACGACCACAGCCCGGTCATGGCCTGCGACCACTACCACCGGATGCCCGAAGACGTCGCGCTGATGAAGGACCTGGGCATCGACTCCTACCGGTTCTCGCTCTCCTGGCCGCGCATCCAGCCCGGCGGCAGCGGCCCGGTCAACCCCAAGGGCCTGGACTTCTATGACCGGCTGATCGACCTGCTGCTGGCCAACGGAATCGCCCCGATGGCCACCCTCTACCACTGGGACACCCCGCTGGAGCTGGATGAGGCCGGCGGCTGGATGAACCGGGACACCGCGTACCGCCTGGGCGAGTTCGCCGAGATCGCGGCCGCGGCCTACGGTGACCGGGTGGCCCGGTGGGTCACCATCAACGAACCCGCCACCGTCAGCGCCAACGGGTACATGCTGGGCGTCCACGCCCCCGGCGAATCGCACATGCTCAAGGCGCTGCCCAGCGTCCACCACCAGCTCCTCGGCCACGGCCTGGCGCTGCAGGCCCTCCGGGCCGCCAAGGTCCCGGGCGGGATCGGCATGACAAACGTCTATTCGCCGATGGTCCCGGCGTCCGTCAACCCCCTGGACAAGGTCAGCGCAGGCATCATGGACATGGGGCAGAACCGGCTCTACGCCGATCCCGTCCTGCTGGGCAAGTACCCGGACGCCATCCGTGCCGCCACCTTCTTCTCCTCCTTCAGCCCCTCCAAGGAGGACATGGAGCTCATCTCGCAGCCCCTGGACTTCTATGGGCTGAACTACTACATGCCCACCCGGGTCGCGGCCGGCCCCGGCGAGGGCACCGTGCCGGAGGGCATGGCTGAGGCTATGGGCAACGACCTGAACGGCGGCGGGGGAGCGACGCCGTTCCACGTCGAGAGCTTCCCGGACACGGAGCTCACCGCCTACGGCTGGCCGATCAAGCCCGACTACATGGCCGTGGCGCTGGCCGAGATGGCCGAGCGCTACCCCAACCTGCCGCCGGTCTACATCACGGAGGGCGGCGCCAGCTTCCAGGACCTGGAAATCCACGACGCCGAAGGCCGGCTGATCGTCCCGGACGAGCGCCGCGTGCGCTACCTCGCCGAGCACATCGAGGCGGCCATCGAGGCGACCTCCCCGGGCGGTTCGGCGGAATCGATCGACCTGCGCGGCTACTACGTGTGGTCCCTGCTGGACAACTTCGAATGGTCCGCGGGCTACCACCAGCAGTTCGGCCTGCTGCACGTGAACCGGGACACGATGGAGCGCACGCCCAAGGCCTCGTTCCACTGGCTCCGCGAGGTCATGGCGGCCCGGCTGGCGTCGGCAAGCACGCCGGCCGAAACCAGCCCGAAGGAATCCGCACCGGCCGAGGCCGGCCCGGCGGAAACAGCGCCGGCGGCCGGCTAAAGCAGGTTGAGTTCCTGCAGGCGCTTGACCATTCCGGCGCCGTCGGGAGAGTAGATCCACGGCACCCCGGACGCGCTGTGATCGCCGCTGCCCGAGTGGCCGCCGGCCAGCACCGCCTCACCGGCGGAGAGCTGCCGGATCCCGATCGCCGCGACCTGGCTGGCGTGCTCCCGCACGAAGTCCGAGTAGATCTCCTCGTCGTGCTGGCCGTTGTCGCCGAAAAGCAGCCAGCGCATGTTCGGGAACTCGGTGGCCAGCAGTTCGAGGTTCCGGCGCTTGTGGTCCTGGCCGCTGCGGAACCAGCGGTCGTGGGTCAGGCCCCAGTCGGTGAGCAGCAGCGTCCCCTGCGGGTAGAGATTGCGGGTCATGAACCGGGCCAGGGTGGGCGCCGCGTTCCACGGCCCGGTGGACAGGTAGATCACCGGCGCCTCCGGGTACTCCACCATCAGCCGGTCCATCAGCACGGCCATGCCCGGGGTGGCCATCCGGGCGCGTTCGTTCAAAACGAAGGTGTTCCACAGCGCCAGGAACGGGCGGGGGAGGGCGGTGACCATGATCGTGTCGTCGATGTCGGAGACGATGCCCAGCGTGGTGTCCGGGGAAATGACATAAATCCGGGCCTCGGCGGGCTCGGTGCCCTCGGCGTGGATCGTGGCGGTGTGCCAGCCCGGTTCGAGCCGCACGGGGATCACGGTGTCCACGATCCCGCCGCGGTCGGCGTGGACCGTCGTCGTGACGCCGCCGATCTCGATCTCCACCTCGACGAACTGGATCGGCACCGAGGTGAACGCGCGCCAGCCGCGGATGTTTTGGTTCCCGTTGAGTGCCACCTGCTCGGCCCGGCTGCCGGGCGCCGGTTTGCTGGTCAGCAGGACGCGGGCCAGGACCCGGACCCATTCGGTGGAGCCGTACCCCTGGTAGGCGATCGTCTGCGGCGAGAACTTCCAGCGGCGCGCAGCTTTCAGGCGCAGGTGGTTTACCGAATCCGAGACCAGGTGCGCGAGCCGCAGCGCCTGGCTTGCTGACGGGGCGGACCTGGGGGCGGGTTGTTGGGGCGCCATTTCCATGACACCACTCTCCCACAGCGTCAGGGCGGCCCCAGCAGATCCCGCAACGTCAGGGCGTTGCGCACCGCGTGCCCGCCGCAGTCGTTATTGAAGTAGGCGTAGACGTCCCGCCCGGCGTCCAGCCATTCGCCAATCCGCGCCGCCCACCAGCGGAGGTCGTCGTCCGGGTAGGAGCCGGCGTACAGCCGGTCCCGGTCCGGGCCGTGCAGCCGGACGTAGACGAACGGCGCGGTGGCGCGCAGGATGCAGGGCAGGCCGGCGCCGCTCATCACGCAGTACGCCGCGGCATGGCGCTCCAGCAGGGCGTACACCTCCGGATGGTCCCAGCTGGGGTGCCTGAACTCGACGCTCACCCGGATCCACCCGGGCAGCGCCGCGAGGAAGTACTCCAGCCGCGCGTCGTCGCGTTCCAGGTCCGGGGGCAACTGGACCAGCAGCACACCCCGCCGCTCGCCCAGCTCGTGCCATCCGCGGACGATCCGCTCCGTCCACGCCTCCGGCCCGTAGAGTTTCCTGCCGTGGGTCAGGCCCCGCGGTGCCTTGACGGACAGGACGAACCCTTCCGGGAGCCGCTCCCGCCAGCCGGCGAACGAGCTCTCCCGCGGCCAGTGGTAGAAGCTCGCGTTCAGCTCAACCGTGTCGAGCCGGGCGGCGTAGTAGGCCAGCCGCTTGGCCGCGGGCAGCCCGGGCGGGTAGAACACGCCCGCCCAGTGGTCGTAGCTCCAGCCGCTGGTCCCGATGTGGGCCGTCCCGCGCGGCGGCCGCGCCTGCCCTGGCTGATCCTCCGGCATGGGAGGGATCCTAGCCCAGGCCCGTATGGCACGCTAAGAGCCATGGCACGCATCGAGGATTATGCAATGGTCGGCGACTTGCACACCGCCGCCCTGATCAGCACCGAGGGTTCGATCGACTGGCTCTGCCTGCCGCAGTTCGACTCGCCGGCCTGCTTCAGCGCCCTGCTGGACACCCCGGAGGCCGGCCGCTGGCTGCTCGCCCCGGCCGGCGGCGGCGAATGCACCCGCCGCAAGTACCGCAAGAACACCCTCATCCTCGAGACCGAGTGGGAAACCCCGGAGGGCAAGGCCAAGGTCATCGACTTCATGTCCCCGCGCGACGGCGCCGCGGACATCGTCCGGATCGTGGTGGGCATCCGCGGCAGTGTCCGGATGCGCGGCCAGCTGGCGCTCCGCTTCGACTACGGCAACATCATCCCGTGGGTCCGCCACGACGAGCACGGCATCCACGCGATCGCCGGGCCCGACGCCGCCTACCTCGTCACCGACGCCCCGCTGCGCGGCGAGCACCTGCAGACCGTCTCCGATTTCACCGTCAAGGCCGGCCAGCGGATTCCGTTCGTCCTCACCTGGTCCCCGAGCCACCTGGGCCGGCCGCGGAAGGTGGACCCGGAGGCGGTGCTGGAGGCCACCGAATCCTTCTGGCTGCAGTGGGCGGACCGGTGCCGGATCACCGGCCCGTACCGGGAGCCCGTGCTGCGCTCGCTGATCACGCTCAAGGCCCTCACTTTCGCCCCGACCGGCGGGATCGTTGCCGCCGTGACCACGTCCCTGCCGGAGGAACTCGGCGGCGAACGCAACTGGGACTACCGGTACTGCTGGCTGCGGGACGCGACCCTCACGCTGCAGGCGCTGCTGGCGTCCGGGTACTCCGAGGAGGCCGGCGCGTGGCGGGACTGGCTGCTGCGGGCCGTCGCCGGAGACCCGGCGGACCTGCAGATCATGTACGGCCTGCACGGCGAACGCCGGCTGCCGGAACTGACCCTCGACTGGCTGGCCGGTTACGAGAAATCGACGCCGGTCCGGGTCGGCAACGCCGCCGCCGGGCAGCTGCAGCTGGACGTCTGGGGCGAGGTGCTGGACGGGCTGGCGCTGACCCGCTCGGCCCTGCTGCAGCATCCCGACGAGTCCTGGGATGTCCAAGTGGCCCTGATGGAGCACCTCGAGACGGCCTGGGACCAGCCGGACAACGGGCTCTGGGAGATGCGCGGACCTCGCCGGCACTTCACCCACTCTAAAGTGATGGCCTGGGTGGCGGCGGACCGGATGGTCAAGGGCGTGCGCGACTTCCACCTGCCCGGCCCCGCCGACCGCTGGGAGGACCTCCGGGACCGGATCCACGCGGACGTCATGGCCAACGGGTTCGATGCCGAACGCAACACCTTCGTCCAGTCCTATGGCCGGCAGGAACTGGACGCCAGCCTGCTGCTCATCCCGCGGGTGGGCTTCCTGCCGCCGGACGATCCGCGGGTGATCGGCACCATTGAGGCGATCCAGCGGGAACTGACGCACGACGGTTTCGTGCTGCGCTACCGGGTGGAGCAGAGCGACGACGGCGTCGCCGGCGGAGAAGGCGTCTTCCTGGCCTGCTCGTTCTGGCTGGTGGAGGCCCTGCTCGGTGCCGGCCGGCGCCGCGAGGGCGAGGAGCTGTTCAAGCGGCTCCTGGCGCTGCGCAACGACGTCGGCCTGCTCAGCGAAGAATGGGGCGTCGAGGAGGCCCGGCAGCTGGGCAATACCCCGCAGGCCTTCAGCCATTTCGCCCTAGTCCGCACCGCGTTGCAGCTGGAGCCGGAGAAAGCGGACCACGGCGGCTCACCGCTCCGGCCGCGTTAAGCGCGGCGCCGGCAACCGCCCCCGCAGAACGCCGGGGACTTTCCTCCAGAGCTTAGATAAGTATACTTACTAACGTCCCCCACGAGGGGAACAGCACTGAAGGAGTTGGCGATGGCAGGATACTTTGAGCTCGTAGACGCACCCGACGGCGGGTACCGGATCCGGATGATTGACGCCGCAGGGGACCTGATGGCGGTCTCCGTGACCTTCCCGACCAAGCGGGCGGCGGTGGCCGGGATCGCCCAGGCCCGCGAGATCGCGGGGACCGGACTGGTCCGGGACCGCAGCGGCGACGGGCAGTCCGCGATCATGGCATCGATGGCCAAGCGGCGGACGGCGGGTGCGGGGCGTGGATCCTCCCTCACCGGCGGCACGCTGGCTGCGACGAAGCGAACCCGTGCCCATCACTGACCACCCGCGCGCGGCCGTCCTCTTCGACGTCGACGGCACGCTGGTCGACTCCTCCTACCTTCACACCCTGGCGTGGTGGCAGTCCTTCCGCCAGGCCGGCCTCGACGTGCCGATGGCGAGCATTCACCGCTCGGTCGGCATGGGCGGGGACAAACTGCTGGACCACCTGCTGCCGGACCGCGACCGGGACGGCGACGACGCCCTCGCCGCCTCGCAGGCCGCCGTCTTCGCCACCTACTGGCCCGCACTTCGCCGCACCGACGGCGCCCGCGAACTCCTGGTCCAGTGCCACGACGTCGGCCTCGCCGTCGCCCTCGCCTCCTCCGCCCACGGGCGGGACCTGGAGATGCTGCGCGCAGCGATCGACGCCGACGCCTACCTGCACGCGGCCACCAGCTCGGCCGACGCGGAGGAGAGCAAACCGCAGCCGGACATCCTGGTCGCCGCGCTGGAGGCCGTGGGCGTTGCCGCGGCCGACGCGGTCTATGTCGGCGATTCGGTCTGGGACATCAAGGCCGCCGCCAAACTCGGCATTCCCACGGTCGCCGTGACCTGCGGTGGCACCAGCGAGGCCGAATTGCGCGACGCCGGCGCGGCCGAGGTCTACGAAAACCCGCGCGCCCTGCTCGCCAACCTCGCCGGCAGCGCCATCGGGAAGCTCGCCGCGCGGAGCCGCTGACGCACTGGCACCCGGCGCTGGCCGCCGGTGGAGTGAACCGTGCCCCGCGCCGGTCCCGCCCATAGTTTTCACCGAAAGATTCGACCCGAGAGAGAGGAATGCGCATGCAGGCACTCACATGGCAGGGCAAACGATCCGTGAGCGTGGAAGAGGTCCCGGATCCGGTCATTCAGGAACCGACGGACGCAATTGTGAAAATCACCTCGACCGCCATCTGCGGCTCCGATCTGCACCTATACGAGGTCCTCGGCCCTTACATGCACAAGGGTGACGTGATCGGCCATGAGCCGATGGGCGTCGTCGTCGAGGTAGGCAGCGCCGTCACCAACCTGGCGATTGGCGACCGCGTGGTCATTCCCTTCAACATCTCCTGCGGCAATTGCTTTATGTGCAACATGGGGCTGCAGTCCCAGTGCGAGACCACCCAGGTCAAGGAGAAGGGCTCCGGCGCGTCGCTGTTCGGCTTCTCCGAGCTGTACGGCTCGGTGCCCGGCGGCCAGGCCGAATACCTGCGGGTCCCGCACGCAGACTACGGTCCGATCAAGGTGGGCTCGGAACTGCCGGACCAGCGCTACCTCTTCCTCTCGGACATCCTGCCCACCGCGTGGCAGGGCGTGAAGTACGCCGATGTGCCCAAGGGCGGAACCCTGGCCGTGATGGGGCTGGGACCCGTGGGGCAATTCGCCTCGCGGATCGGCCGGCACCTGGGGCTGCGGGTCATCGCCGTGGATCCGGTGGCCGAGCGGCGTGCCATGGCCGAGCGGCACGGCGTGGAAACCCTCGACTTCTCCAAGGACGTGGCCGAAGAGTTGCGCTCCATGACCCAGGGCCGCGGCGCCGACTCCGTGGTGGACGCCGTCGGCATGGAGGCGCACGATTCGCCGGTGGCCTCCTTCATGCAGCACGCGGCCGGGCTGCTCCCGGACAAGCTGGCGCAGAAGACGTTCGAGAGCGCCGGGGTGGACCGGCTCTCGGCCCTGCATACCGCCCTCGACGCGGTCCGCCGCGGCGGCACCGTCTCCCTGAGCGGCGTCTACGGCGGCGAGGCCTCGCCGATGCCGCTGATGTCCATGTTCGACAAGCAGATCCAGCTGCGGATGGGCCAGTGCAACGTCCGCCGGTGGACCGAGGACCTGCTGCCGCTGGTGGAGGACGACGCCGACCCGCTGGGCGTCATGGACCTTGTCACCCACGAGGCCAGCCTGAGCGAGGCCCCGGCCATGTACGAGATGTTCCAGAAGAAGCAGGACGGCTGCATCAAGGTGGTCCTGAAGCCCTAGGCAGCCGACGGGTTTACAGCTTGCGCCGCAGCCTCCGCCAGGACTTGTGGAACTTCTTCTCGGCCGCCGCTGCACGTACGTCCTCCGCGGCGTGCAGCCGGCCGAGGCCGAAGCCGACGGCGGACCCGGCGCCGGCACCCGGGTCTGATTCCCGGGCCAACTCCACGAGAACCGCCTGCACCATGACGCTGTCCTGGTGCAGGCCCAGAACCTGCTGTATTGTCCGTGCGCCCTTGGCCGTCCGGCGTGCGTGCTTCAGCCGCCTGGCCGGGCCGTCCGGCACGGCCTCGTGTACCAGCTCGGATGAGTACCGCAGCCGCTTGGCGGCCTTCCGCACCGTGTGCAACGCGACGTCGTGCTCCGCGCCCCCATTGGCTTCAGCCAGGGCTGCGGCGGTCCGGACCAGCCGCGTTGAGTCCCGGCGCACGGCGCGGTGCACCCGGCGCGCCGGGGCAGCGGCGGCAGGGGCCAGCGGCGGGACGGCGAGGAAGGTATCGTTGGCCACCAGCAACCGCTCATAGCGGGTACCCGTGAGGGCGTCCGCGGCCGCGGCGAGCCCGGCCGCGGTGTCCGCGTCCAGTCGCGTGCCAATCAGGGCCGCCGCGGGGTCGACTGCCCAGCGCAGGGCCTCCGGCTCCCGGGCCGCCGCTTCCAGGAGCCGGTCCCGCACCACGCCGGGGTCCCGGGCGGCGCCCAGCACCCTTGAGAGCCAGCGCAGCCCGTCGCGCAGCGGGTCTACCGCGCCGCCGTCGAACAGGGGCCGGCAGGACCCCAGGACCGAGCGGAGCCGCCGGACTGCGACCCGCATTTGGTGGATGTCCTCGGCCCGGCCTGCCGCGGCGCCGGGCGCCAGGCGGCGCACCTCGGCCACCTGCCGGGCCAGGTAGGCCAGTACGACGTCTCCCGCGGTGGATGCCACGCTTCACTGTACGTCTTCAGCGACCGGCCCCGCCCGGCATAGGCTGGGCTGAACCGCACCCGCCGCCACGCCCCAGGAGAGCCCATGACACACCACCACGCCGGCCCGGTCGCTGTCGTCACTGGAGCGGGATCCGGCATCGGACGGGCGGTGGCCCGGCTCATGCTGGCCGAGGGCTACCGCGTGGTCCTGGCCGGCAGGCGGGAAGAGAAGCTGCTGGAGACCGGTGCCGGGCACGCCCTGGCGCTCCCCGTACCGTGCGACATCAGCCGGCCCGACGACGTCGAACGCCTCTTCGCGGCGACGCTGGAGCGCTGGGGCCGGGTGGACGTGCTGTTCAACAACGCCGGCACCTTCGGGCCGTCGGCGGGCGTGGACGAGCTTAGCCCCGAGGACTGGGAGGCGACGGCGGCGGTGAATATCACCGGGTCCCTGCTCTGTGCCGGTGCCGCAGTCCGGGCGATGAAGGAGCAGACGCCGCAGGGCGGCCGGATCATCAACAACGGCTCCATCTCCGCGCACTCGCCCCGGCCCCGGTCCGTGGCCTACACCGTGACGAAGCACGCCATCACCGGGCTGACCAAGAGCATCGAGCTTGACGGCCGCGGCTTCGGCATCACCTGCGGCCAGATCGACATCGGTAACGCCGCCACCGGGCTGATGGACACGATCGGCGTGGGCGACGGGGCCCTTCAGGCGGACGGCAGCCGGAAGGTGGAACCGACCTTCCCGGTGGAGGATGCGGCCAGGGCGGTGCTGATGATGGCCGGGATGCCGGCCGCCGCCAGCGTGGGCTCGGTTGTGATCACCGCCGCCGGCATGCCCTTCATCGGCCGCGGCTGAGGTTCCCCGCACCGGCCCAGCGGCACCGCCGCCATAGCCCGTCCGCTCGCCCGGGCGGGACTAGAGCGGAAGCAGCCGGGACAGGTCCGCCCGGAGGCCCGAGGCGGCCACCTTGCCGGCGTCGACCGCGTCCGCCCAGGCCAGGGAGCCGGTGACCATGGCGAGCCAGGTGGCGGCGTCGCACTCGATGACGTTCGGGGGAGTTCCGCGGGTGTGCCGCGGGCCCTCCACGCACTGGGTGACGCCGAACGGGGGCACCCGGACCTCCACGGAGTTCCCGGGCGCCCGGGCCGTGACTTCCTCCAGGGTGTAGCGGACGGCGGTGGCCAGGGTGGCGCGGGGTACCGCCCCGTCCGTGGCTGCACGCCAGGCCGCCAGGGCCGCGCGTCCTTCGTCCACCGGGATCCGGCGCCGTGCCACTGCCATGGCCCTAATCCAGCAGCGCCGAGACGGCGTGGCCGAGGCGGATCTTGCCCACCGGCCGGCCACCTCCCAGCACCGGGTCGATGACTTTTTCGAGCACGCTGGAGACCTCCGGAATGTCCACGGCACCGGCGGCGGCCAGCAGGGTCAGCCCCACCAGGGTGGTAGCCCGGATATTTCCGTCGAGGACCTTGATGGCCACGGCGACGCCCTGCGGGGTGGCCATGGCCAGGACGCCTTCGGCGCCGATCTTGGCCATGATGCCGAGGTCGTTCATCACGATGGTGTTGGCCTCGCCGCGGCCCTGGACGGCCCAGGGGTAGTCCAGCATGGAGGTGGCGATGGTCGCGGCCCGGGCGTTGGAGTGGTGGTCACCGGGGGCCTTGGCCAGCTGCGAGTAGGCGCGGGCCAAGCCGGTGAGTGAGACGGCGGCCACGGGGGCGCCGCAGCCGTCGATGCCCAGGTGGGCGATCCGTTCCCCGCAGTATTCCTCAATCACGGAGCGGACCCGCTGCTGCAGCGGGTGGTTCGGCTCGAGGTAGCTGTGCGTGTCCCAGCCGTTCTCCGTGCAGGCCCAGAGAAACGCGGCATGCTTGCCGGAGCAGTTGAAGGCCAGCCGGGACTTGCCGCGCTCGGTCTGCACCAGCCAGGTCCGGGCGGTCTCGTCGGCCGGCCAGTCGGCGGGGCACTGCAGCTGGTCCTCGGTCACGCCAGCGGCCTTGAGCATGCTCTCCACCACGTCCATGTGGTCGAGGGACCCGACGTGGCTGCCGCAGGCGATCGCTACCTGGGCTCCGCGGAGGGGGACGCCGGCCTGCATCGCGGCGAGCGCCTGCAGCGGTTTCAGGGTTGAGCGGGCGAACACCGGGGCGGCGATGTCGCCCAGTTCGGTGACCACCTGTCCGTCGGCGGAGAGCACGACGGCGGACCCGATGTGCCGTGATTCGATGAAGCCGCTGCGCTCCACCACCGCCAGTTCGACGGCGGAATCGACGGAGAAGGTGGCATGCGGGTTCAAAGGCATGCTGCCAGTCTAGGTGCCCGGGCCGCCGTCGCCCGGTTACTCCACGGTGACCATGACGGACTGCCAGCCGGAGGCGCCGTCGGGGACCGGATCGGCCCGCTTGTCCGTCTGCACCTCGCCGGTTCCGTCGGTGGCGCGGACCTTGAGGTAGTGCGGTCCGGGGGTGGCGTCCCACTCATAGGACCACTGCCGCCAGGTCACCAGGGACGCCTCGGTGGACAGTTCCACCGGGGTCCAGGGTCCGTTGTCGATCTGGATCTCCACCTTGGTGATGCCGCGGGTCTGCGCCCAGGCGGTGCCGCCCACCGCTACCTTGCCGGCGGGGACCTTGGCGAAGGACTTGGGCACCTCCACCCGGGCCATGGTCTTGATCGGTCCGCGCTCGGACCAGCCGCGCTGGGTCCAGTAGGCCTTGGCGTCCGCGAACCGGGTCACCTCCAGGTCAACCACCCACTTGGTGGCGGAGACGAAGCCGTACAGGCCCGGGACCACCATCCGCACCGGGTAGCCGTGTTCCAGCGGCAGCGCCTCGCCGTTCATGCCGATGGCCAGCATCGCGTCGCGGTCATCCCGCAACACCTCGATCGGGGTGGAGGCGCTGAAACCGTCCACGGAGGTGGAGAGCACCATGTCGGCGCCGTACTTGGGCCGGGCCATCGCGAGGACGTCCCGGATGGGCATGCCCAGCCACTTGGCGTTGCCGGCCAGGTTGCCGCCCACCGGGTTGGACACGCAGGTCAGGGAGACGTGGGATTCGATCAGCTTCGCGTCCAGGAGATCCTGAAAGCTGAGCCGGACCTCCTGCTCCACCATGCCGTGGACCCGCAGTTCCCAGTCCTGGGCGTTGACCTCGGGCACGCTGAGGGCGGTGTCGATCCGGTAGAAGTCCTTGTTCGGGGTCAGCCACGGCGTGACGCCGGGTACCTTGGACTGCACCCCGGCAGGCACCGGCGCGGCGGCCTTGACCGGGGTGGGCAGGGTCAGGCTCTCGCGGGCCTTGGCCACGTTGCTGCGGGCGGCGCTGAGCAGCCGGCCACCGGTGGCGGCCACGGCGGCCCCGACGGCGGTGATGCCGGTTGCGGCGAAGAAGGCGCGCCGGCTGGTGGCCGGACGGTCCGGTTCCTTGGCGCTGCGCCCGACCTCGGCGTCGGGCCAGGACCGCATCCGCCAGACTTTGCCGATCAGGAACCGCAGCGCCACCAGGCCCGCTGCGGTGCCGATCAGCGAGGGGATCGCATCCAGTGGTTTGACGCTGGCGCGCGTCACTACGCTGGCGACGATCACCGCGCCCATCAGCAGCACGCCGGCGACGCCGAGCGACCAGCGCCGGTAGGCGACGATGCCGAGGACGCAGGCGAGGAGGAAGATGGTCAGGCCCATCCCGGCGAAGAGGGCTGCCTTGTCATTGGTGCCGAACGTGGCGATCGCAAAGTCCTTCATCCACGGCGGGGTGAAGTCGATGAAGGTCGAGCCGAGGGCGATCAGCGGGGTGGCGCGGGCCGTGAAGAAGGCCCCTACGAGTTCCGCGACGGCCAGGACGACGCCGGCGGACACCACCCCGGCCAGGGCGGCCATGACCGTGGGCCCCGAGGGCAGGAAACGCTTCCGCGGCCGCGCGGTGGTGCCGGGCTGGGTGCTGCTGGACGATGTCATATCCCTTATTCGGAGCCGCCGGCCCGGGGGATTGCCGGCCCGACACAGCTTAGGAGCCTGCCGGGTGCACAAAGTACCCTAGGGAACTGTGAAGGTACTCGTCATCGGCCCCGGCGGCCGCGAACACGCCATTGTCCGTTCCCTGCTCGCCGATCCGAATGTCTCCGAGGTCCACGCGGCCCCGGGGAACGCCGGCATCAGCACACTGGTCCCCACTTACGCCATCGACGCCAACGATCCCGACGCCGTCGCCGCCTTGGCGACCCGGCTGGCCGTGGACCTGGTGGTCGTCGGCCCCGAGGCGCCGCTCGCCGCGGGCGTGTCGGACGCCGTCCGTGAAGCCGGGATCCCGGTCTTCGGGCCCAGCAAGGCCGCCGCCCAGCTCGAGGCCTCCAAGGCCTTCGCCAAGGACATCATGGCTGAGGCCGGCGTGCCGACGGCCATGGCCCGCGTGGCCTCCAACGCCGAGGAAGCCGCCGACGCCCTGGACACCTTCGGCGCCCCATACGTCGTCAAGGACGACGGGCTCGCCGCGGGCAAGGGCGTCGTGGTCACCAACGACCGGGACGAGGCGCTGGCCCACGCGCAGAGCTGCTTCGACGCCGGCGGTTCCGTGGTCATCGAGGAGTTCCTCGACGGCCCCGAGGTCTCGCTCTTCGTCCTCTGCGATGGCAGTACCACGGTGGCGCTCTCTCCGGCCCAGGACTTCAAGCGCATTTTCGACAACGACGAGGGCCCCAACACGGGCGGCATGGGCGCGTACACCCCGCTCGAATGGGCGCCGGAAGGCCTCGTGGACGAGGTCCTGGAACGGGTGGCGCAGCCCACCGTCAGCCAGATGGCCCACCGCGGCACCCCGTTCGTCGGAGTGCTCTTCATCGGCCTGGCGCTGACCTCGCGCGGCACCCGGGTGATCGAGTTCAACGTCCGCTTCGGGGACCCGGAGACGCAGGCGGTCCTGGCCCGGCTCAAGACCCCCTTGGGTGGTCTGTTGATGGCGGCCGCGAAGGGCGAACTCGCCGAGGCCCAGCCGCTGCGCTGGTCCAGGGACACCGCGGTGGCCGTCGTCGTCGCCGCCGAAAACTACCCCGGCACCCCGCGCACCGGTGACCGGATCCGCGGGCTCAAGAAGGCCGAGGCCCTGGAGGGCGTCCACGTCATCCACGCCGGCACCCGGCTGGACGACGACGGCAAGGTGGTCTCGGCCGGCGGCCGTGTCCTCGCCGTCGTCGCGCTTGGAACGGATCTGGTCGAGGCCCGGGAACGGGCGTACGACGGCGTCGAGCTGATCCAGTTGGAGGGATCCCAGTACCGCAGCGACATCGGTGCCAAGGCCGCCCGCGGTGCGATCACCGTGGCCGGCTCCGCCGCCGCGACGAAAGCGAAGTCCTGACCATGAACGCACACGAACCCCTCGCCGGCGGCCTTCAGACCCAGGCCCCCGAGCTGCCGGGCTGGAAGCACATCTACTCGGGCAAGGTCCGCGACCTCTACGCGCCGGCGGACCCCGCCATCACGGAGCGTGTAGGCCAGGACTGCGTCCTGGTGGTGGCCAGCGACCGGATCAGCGCCTATGACCACGTGCTGGCCAGCGAGATCCCGGACAAGGGCCGCATCCTGACCCAGCTGAGCCTGTGGTGGTTCGAACAGCTCGGCGTCGAACACCACGTCCTTGCCGCCACGGCCGCCGACGGCGTCCCGGCAGAGGTGGAGGGCCGGGCCATGATCTGCAAGAAGCTGGACATGTTCCCGGTCGAATGCATCGCCCGCGGCTACCTCACCGGCTCCGGCCTTGCCGAATACCAGCAGTCCCGCACGGTCTGCAGCATCCCGCTGCCGCCCGGGCTGGTCGACGGCTCCCGGCTGGAGCATGCCATCTTCACCCCCTCCGCGAAGGCCGAGGTGGGCGAGCACGACGAGAACATCACGTACGACGCCGTCGTGGACCTCGTCGGGGCCGATACCGCCGCGCGGCTGCGGGACCTGACCCTGGAGATCTACACCAAGGCCGAGGACATCGCCCGGGGACGCGGGATCATCCTCGCGGACACCAAGGTGGAGTTCGGAGTGGATGCCGCCACCGGCGTGATCACCCTCGGCGACGAGGTGCTGACGCCCGATTCGTCACGGTTCTGGGACGCCGCCACCTACGAGCCGGGCAAGGCGCAGCCCTCCTACGACAAGCAGTACGTCCGAGACTGGCTGACCTCCGCCTCGTCGGGCTGGGATAAGTCCTCCGACACGCCGCCGCCCGCGCTGCCGGACGACGTCGTCGCCCGCACCCGGAGCCGCTACGTGGAGGCCTACGAGCTTCTGACCGGCCGCAGCTTCGCCTGAGGCGCCTCCGGCCGCTGGCTAATGGCCCCTCTCAGCTGGGGGTCGGCTGCTGGCTGCCTGCGGACGCCGCCTCGGCGCGGCGCTGGGCCAGCTTGATCTCCAGGACCGCGTCCAGCGCCTGCTGGACGCGGTCCGAGGCCCCGGCGGCGCTGAAGTCCTTCTGCGCCTCGTCCAGGTAGACCAGCGCCTCCTCCGCCTCGCCGGCGGCCTTGAGTGCCTTGCCCAGCAGCAGCGACACCTCGCCGGCCGTGTGCCGTGCCAAGAGAGAGCGTTCCGCGTGGATCTCGCGCAGTTTCTGCACCGCGCCTATGATGTCCCCGGTGAGGTAGAGCCACCGGGCGCGGATGAAGGCGACCTCCAGCCGGTCCGTGTCCGTGCCGCCGACGATCGAGAGGGCCAGCTCCGCCCGCTCGATCGCGGACAGGGTTTCCGGCTCGACGATCCCGGAGGAGAGCCGCACCGCGGCGGAGGCCTTGTTGAACCGGGCCCAGAGGTCGATGTCGTAGGCGGGGGAGAGGAGCTTGCCGGCCTCCTCGTGGTACTTGATGCCCTCCGCGTAGTCATGGCGCATGAAGGCGACGTTGCCCACCACCCAGGCCACCTCGCCGGCCAGTTGCGGCAGCGATTGGCCTTCCATCTCCGCGTTCATCTCCTGGCAGTACTTCCAGGCCTCGTCCAGGCGGCCGCTCTCGGCCAAGGCGCCGATCAGGGCGCGCAGGGCACCGATGATCATGGTGGAGCCTTTCGGCAGCTGTGCGCAGAGCCGGACAGCCTCCTGGGCGTAGTCGACGGCGTCCTTCAGCTGGCCCTGGCCCTGTGCGGCGGCGGCGAGCATCTGCCGGGCCCGGACCCCCAGGCCCGCCGATTCGGCGGCCAGCGGGTGGTCCAGGAGGCGCTGGACCATGGCCCGGCACTCGGCCCAGAGGCCCTGCTTGATCAGGCACTCGGCCTGCATGTAGGTCATGTTCCACCAGGCGCTGGTGTTCTTGGAATCCAGGGCGATCTGCGCGGCGGTCGCGGCGTGCTGCGCGGCCAGCGGGTAGTCCCGGAGATCCCAGGCCTGGCGGGCGTAGAGGCCGGCCAGCACATACTCGGCGTCGCTGATGGAGACCGGCTGGCTCCAGGCCTCGAGGGCCTTCGGGGCCAGGTCCAGGCGTCGGGCCAGTTCCTCGATGACGTCGGCGGTGGGTTCGCGGCGCCCGGTTTCGAGCAGGGAGATGTAGCTGGGCGAGTACAAATCCTTGCCCAGTTCCGCCTGTGTGAGCCCGCGGTCCAACCGCTCCGCGCGGAGTTTTTCGCCAAATCCGTTCCCCACGGATCCCACCTCATTCCGGACAATCGATGTACTAAATGCTTGACAGCCTCTGTGGAAGAAATTTTACAATGTATGTCAACAAGGGAACTACAGACTTGGTAACGACTCCGACTCAAGATTTGAGGATCACCATGGTGAAGAAGATTGCAGCAGGCCTGGCACTCGCAGGGGCCTTGGCCTTCTCCGCAGCGGCTCCCGGCATCATCGCCGCCGGCTCCAGCTCCGATTCCACGCAGGTTACCGCCGTCGGCAACTGGCCCGACCCGATGCGCGTGGCCTCCGCGGTGGGCAACTGGCCGGACCCGATGACCTACTCCACCAATGTCGGCAACTGGCCCGACCCGATGTAATCCCTGACTCGATCTCATTACCGACCGGCAGACTCCACGGCCCCGGCATCCCAGGATGCCGGGGCCGTGACGTGTCCGGCGTCGTTTTGGGCCGGCCGCCGCCAAGGTTCACACCCGGTGAGCGGACACAAAAAAGAGGGCCTTCCAGCTGGAAGGCCCTCTTTTGACTGGTCGGGATGACAGGATTTGAACCTGCGACCTCGTCGTCCCGAACGACGCGCGCTACCAAGCTGCGCCACATCCCGATCCGTTGCTGCAAAAGCAACTTCACAAGAGTATCCGATACCGGCCCCGGATGCGAAATCGGGACCGCCGAAACGTCCTCCCGCGGCGGTGTTACCCATCCGGGCGGGCACCGGCGGCTCCGGCTTAGACCAGCGAGTCCTTCCAGGCCCCGTGCAGGGTGGCGAAACGGCCGCCGCCACCAATCAGTTCCGCGGGCGACCCGTCCTCCACCACCTTGCCGTCGTGGACCACCAGCACCCGGTCCGCGGTCTCCACGGTGGAGAGGCGGTGCGCGATGATCAGCGCGGTGCGGCTGCCGGCGTCGGCGTTTGCGGGGCCGTCTGAAGAGCCGGCGGCGGGGCCACTGTCCGCCCCGCCGGTGCCGCGGAGCAGGCTGGCGAGCCCGGCCTGGACCATGCGCTCGGACGGGATGTCCAGGGAGGAGGTGGCCTCGTCCAGGATCAGCACCGCGGGCCGGGCCAGGAACGCGCGGGCGAAGCTGATCAGCTGGCGCTGGCCGGCCGAGACGCGTCCGCCGCGCTTGTTCACATCGGTGTCGTACCCGTCCGGAAGCTCGGTGATGAACCCGTGCGCCCCGACGGCCTTGGCTGCCGCCTCGATCTCCTCGCGGCTCGCATCCGGCCGGCCCAGGGCGATGTTGTCCGCCACGGTGCCGCTGAACAGGAAGGCCTCCTGGGTGACCATGACGACGTTGCGGCGCAGGTCCGCCGTCGCGAGTTGCCGCAGGTCGACGCCGTCGAGCGTCAACGACCCGGCCGAGACGTCGTAGAACCGGGCGATCAGCTTGGCCAGCGTGGACTTACCCGCGCCGGTCTGGCCCACCAGGGCGACCGTCTGGCCGGCCGGGATGTGCAGGTCCAGGGTGGGGATGATGACCGGGCCGTCACCGTAGCGGAATTCCACCTGGTTGAAGTCGATCCGGCCGGTGGCGCGGGGGAGGGCCACCGGGTGTTCCGGCGGGCGGACGGTGGGCACCTCCTCGAGCAGGCCGGAGACCTTCTCGAGGGCCGCCTGGGCGCTCTGGAACGAGTTGTAGAACATCGCCATCTGGTCCACCGGCTGGAAGAAGCGCTTGGTGGAGAGGATCAGGGCCAGCAGCACGCCGACGGCCAGGCCGCCGTCGAGCACCCGGAAGCCGCCCACCAGCAGGACGACGGCCACGCAGATGTTGCCGATCAGCACCAGGCCGGGCTGGAAGACGCCGTTGAGGTTGATCGAACGGACCGTGACCAGCCGGTATTCCTCGGACAGCTCGGCGTAGCGTTCGGCGTTCTGCCGTTCCTTGCGGAAGGCCTTCACGGCACGGATGCCGGTCATGGTCTCCACGAAGTGCACGATCAGCCGGGCCGAGACCACCCGGGACTCCCGGAATGCGATCTGCGAATGCTTCTGGTACCAGCGGGACAGGAAGTACATCGGGACGCCGGCGGCCAGGACCAGCAGGCCGCTGCGCCAGTCCAGGGCGAAGATGGTGATGGCCGTGAAGATCATGAACAGCAGCCCCGACGCGAGCGACGAGACCCCGGAGTCCAGGAGTTCGCGCAGCGCTTCCAAATCGGAGGTCTGCCGGGCGATGATCCGGCCCGAGGTGTACTTCTCGTGGAACTCCAGGCTCAGCCGCTGCGTCTGCCGGAAGACCCGGACCCGCAAGTCCAGCAGCATTGACTGGCTCAGCCGGGCGGTGGACGTCACGTAGAGGGCGGTCAGCCATGCCGTCGCGATCGCCGCCGCCAGGTAGGCCGCGCCGGCGAAGACCAGCGGGAAGCTGTCCCCGGATTGCAGCGCGGGGAGCGCCCGGTCGATGCCGAAGGCGATCAGGGCGGGGCCTGCCACACGGGCGGCCTGGGACAGGACGACGGCGGCGATAGTGAGCCAGAAGCGCAGCCGGACGGGCCGGATCAGGGAGCCCAGCAGGGCCAGGGAGCGGCGCCGCACGGCGCGGCTCTCGGTCTTGGAGAGGTGGGCGTTGTCCTCGTTCGCGGTGCCGAAGGTGGCGGTGCTCATGGCGAAACCTCCTCGGCCTCGAGGGCGGAAAGCTCGGAGTCCAGGTCCCGCGGTTCCGGGTCCAGGCTGGCGATGACGTAGCGGTAGTGGCTGTTCTTCGCCAGCAGTTCGGTGTGGGTGCCCACCGCGGTGATCCGGCCGTCCTGCAGCAGGGCCACCCGGTCCGCGAGGGCCACGGTGGAGGGCCGGTGTGCCACCACCAGGGTGGTGGTGTCCGCGAGGACCTCGCGCAGCCGGGTTTCCACCAGTTCCTCGGTATTGACGTCCAGAGCCGAGAGCGGGTCGTCGAGGACCAGCACGGTGGGGTCGGCGGCGACGGCGCGGGCCAGGGCGATGCGCTGGCGCTGGCCGCCGGAGAGGCTGAGGCCCTCCTCGCCGATCAGGGTGTCGAGTCCCTCGGGCAGCGAGTAGGCGAAGTGGGCCTGGGCGGTGTCCAGGGCCTCGGCCAGGATCTCCTCCCGGCGCTCCGGGGGGACGGTGTCCGCGACGCCGAGCAGGACGTTGTCCCGGACCGAGTTGGAGAACAGGGTGGTGTCCTCGAAGGCGACCGCCACGGCGCTGCGCAGCCCGGCGACGTCGAACTCGCGCACGTCGACGCCGTCGATCTCCACCGAACCGGCGGTCACGTCGAAAAGGCGGGGGACCAGTTGCAGCAGGGCGCTCTTGCCGCTGCCGGTGATGCCCACCAGTGCCATGGTCTCGCCGGGCCTGATGTCCAGGGTGATGTCCTTGAGGATGGGCTTGTCCGGGGCGTCGTCGAAGGCGAAGGTGGCGTGCCGGAAGGACAGCGCCCCCTTCAGGTCGACCGGGCTGCGGGGCTGCTCCGGGCTGGTGATGGTGTTCACCGCGTCCATCACCTCGAAGTGCCGGTCGATGGCGGTCTTGGCTGTCAGCGCCATGGCCAGGAGCATGCCGCAGACCTCCACGGGGGCGGCGATGACGGCGGCGGTGGCGAAGAAGGCCACCAGGGCGCCGATGCTGAGCTGGCCGTCGGCGGCGAGCAGGACGCCGACGACCAGGCCGGCGCCGAGCGCGAGTTCGGGCAGCAGTGTGACCACGAGGCTGAAGGTGGCCAGGTGCTTGGCCTTATCGATCTCGGTCTGGCGCAGTTCCTCGGCTTGTTCGTTGAAGTTCTCCAGGGCCTCGCGGCTGCGCCCGAACGCCTTGAGCACGCGGATGCCGTGGACCGATTCCTCCACGGTGGTGGCCAGGTCACCGGCCTGGTCCTGGCTGCGGCGGGCCACCTTGGAGTACCGGGTCCGGAACCGGAAGCCGTAGATCATGATCGGAACGGCCGCGGCGAGGAAGATCAGGGCCAGCTGCCAGCTCATGGCGAACATGACCACGACGCCGATCAGCACGGTCAGCGTGGTGACCACCAGCATGATCGCGCCGAAGGCCATCCAGCGGCGGAGGAAGTTCAGGTCCGTCATGGCCCGGGACAGGAGCTGCCCTGACCCCCACCGGTCGTGGAACGCCACGGCGAGGTCCTGCAGGTGGTCGTAGAGGGAGACCCGCATCCGGGTTTCCACCGTGGTGGCGGGGTTGATCACGAATTGCCGGCGCAAGGCCACCAACCCGGCCTCGGCGATGCCGAGCAGCAGGACGATCCCGGCGGAGATCCAGACAGCCTGGCCGCTGCCGCCGGGCTTGAGCGAATCGTTGATCAGGACCCGCAGGACCTGGGGGATAGCGAGGGCGACGACGCTGGCCATCAGGGCACTGAGCAGGCCCATGATCAGGCGCGGCAGGATCGGCCGGACGTGGGGATAGAGGCGGTTGATGGAAGTGAAGAACGGGGTCTGTGTAGCCATGCCTGCTTCTTAACTGCAACTGCGAAAGGGTTTACGCAACTGAATGTAGTTTCCGGTAGCAACTACCCTAGGCCATGGCGTGACCACGTTCACAGCATTCTGCGGCCCCCGCGAATCTGGCGCAGAAATTATGTTCCGTAATGACCGGACCGCTGCGGGCCGGTGCGTCTAAGCCTTCGCGGTGAGGGTCAGCAGCACGGCCTCGGGCTTGCAGGCGATGCGGACCGGGGCGAAGCGTGAGGTGCCGATGCCGCCGGAGACGTTGACCGGCGTCGTCCGCCCGTTGCTTTCCCAGTCGTGCAGGCCCTTGGCCCGCCAGGTGGGCAGGTCGCAGTTGGCTACGAGCGCGCCGTAGCCGGGGAGGCAGATCTGGCCGCCGTGGGTGTGCCCGGCGAGGATCAGGTCTGCCGCGTCGTCGGTGAAGTGGTCCAGGACGCGCTGGTAGGGGGCATGGGCGACGGCGATCCGCAGGTGCGGTTTGGTGTCCTGGCCGCGGGTGCCGCGGGGCCAGCCGGCGTACTTTTCCAGGCGCAGGTGCGGGTCGTCCACGCCGGAGAAGTCCAGCCGGAGGCCGTCCACCACCAGGGACTGGCAGCGGTTGGTCAGGTCCACCCAGCCGGACATGCCGAATCCGGTGCGCAGCCGGGGCCAGTCGAGGGCCACGGGGGTCTTGGGGGTGGAGGAGGGGCCGGTGAAGTACGACGCGGGGTTCTTGAACCGGGGCGCGTAGTAGTCATTGGATCCCGGCACGAAGACGCCCGGGAACCGAAGCAACGGCCGGAGGGCGTCGAGGACCGGGCCGATGGCCTTGACGTGGCTGACATTGTCGCCGGTGTTGACCACCAGGTCCGGCTCCAGCTCCGCCAGGGAGGCCAGCCAGTCGGCCTTCTTACGCTGCCCGGGAATGAAGTGGATGTCGCTGAGGTGCAGCACGCGCAGCGGGCCGTAGCCCGGGGGCAGGATCGCCAGCGACTCCTCGCGCAGGACGAACTGGTTCTTCTCCCACAGGCCGTAACCCGTGGCGGCGGCACCCGCCGCGGCTCCGACGGCGGTGGTGACGGCAAGGCCGCGCCCGATGCTTCGGACGCGGCTCGCCAGCGTGCTCATGTCGGCCATGTGTTAGCCGTTACCGTTGCCGGGCTTGGTCGGGGCCGGTGCCGGGCTGCTCGGCGCGGGAGCCGGTGCAGCCGGGCTGCTCGGTGCCGGGTTATTCGGTGCCGGCGTCGCCTGGGTGTTCTGCCGGGTGTTGGGCACCGGGCTGGGCGTGTAGCCGTTGAGCAGGTTGGACGGCGGCTCCGGGAACGGATTCGTTCCGTAGCCCGGGGCAACGGCGGACATAAAGTTCGAGAACTGCGGCCCGGCGAGCATGTAGCCGTCGATGCCCTTGTAGAACTGGCCGTTGATCGTGAGGTTCTGGCCGGCTCGGCCCTGGGCGCCCAGCGCGTCACCGAACCAGGAGGCGGTGGCCAGGCCGGTGGTGTGGCCCACCACCCAGGTGGAACCGTTGTTGTTCGAGGTACCCGTCTTCGCGCCGATCGGGAAATCGGTCCGGGTGGAGATCCGCGGCCGGATCAGTGAGCCGGAACCGCGGTTCAAGACCTCCTGCAGCGCGTAGTTCACGCCGCGGGCAACTTCGGGCTTGACCGCGTCCCGGCAGTTGGTGTTCTGGGCTGGCAACTGCGCTCCGTTGGCGTCGGTCACCGAGGTGATGGCGATCGGCTCGCAGTACTTGCCGTCGTTGGCGAAGGTCGCGAAGGCGCTGGCCATGGCCAGCGGCGACGTCTGGGTGGAGCCCAGCAGGTTCCCCGTCGTGAACATGTTGATCTTGGGGTTCGGGTCCGCGATGTTGCCGTTGGCATCAAGGATGATCTTTTGGTCTTTGTCCTTGGCGGGGAGTCCCGAGTGCAGCCCCACGGAATCCACCATCTTCTGGATACCGCAGAAGTCCAACTGGGCTGCGGAAGCGAAGGTCACCGTGTTGATGGAGTTATACAGGCCCTGCAGGACCGTCATGGGCTTGTAGTAGCCGTCCTCGGCATTCTGCAGGTCGTCCGCCGCACCCAGTGCCGACTCCGCCGTGTTGTAGGCGCCGGTGGTCACGCCGCAGGAATTCCTCCACTTGAAGTTGATCGGATATTTCCGGACGGAGCCGTCGACGATGGTGTTCATCGACTTGCCCTCGTTCAGCCACTCCGCAAACGTGAACGGCTTCATGGTCGAGCCGGGCTGCATGCCGCCCACGCCGTTGAGGTCCTGGCCCTTGCTGTCATAGGCGTCGACGTTGAAGTTCAGCTGGGTATCGAACTTGCCGTCGCCGGCCAGGAAGGAAGTGTTCTGGGCCATGTCGATGATCTTGCCGGTGCCGGGCTGGACGGACACCAGCGAGGCTCCCCACTTGTCCGGGTTAGCCCCGGCGGTGGCGTTGACCTGCTCCTGGGCCACGGCTTGGGCCTTGGGGTCCAAGGTGGTCTTGATGGTCAGGCCGCCGCGGAAAATCTTCCGCTCCCGGGCATCGGCGTCCGCGCCGTAGGCGGGGTTGTTCTGCAGCAGGTGCATGACGTAGTCGCAGAAGTACGGGGCCATGGTGGCGTTGCCGCAGCCCTGCTTGGGCTGGGTCACCTTGGTTTCCACCGGGGTGGCGACGGCGGCGTCGTAGTCGGCCTGCTTGATCTTTCCCTGGGTGAGCATGGCCTTGAGGACCAGGTCGCGGCGGACCTTGGCGTTGTCCGGGTGGGTGATCGGGTCGTAGAAGGACGGGCTGTTGACCAGGCCGGCCAGCAGCGCGGCCTGCGGCAGCGTCAGGTCCTTGGCGGAGGTGCTGAAGAAGAACTTCGAGGCCGCCTCGATGCCGTAGGCGTCGCGGTTGAAGAAGACGATGTTGAGGTAGCCCTCGAGGATCTGCTCCTTGGAGAACTTCTTCTCCAGGGCGATCGAGAGCTTCATCTCGCGGAGCTTGTCGCCGATGCTCTTGTTGACGCCGTTGAGGAGCACCTGGTCGCTCTTGCCCTCCATCTCCAGAGAGGAGTTGATGACGTTGTTCACGTACTGCTGCGTGATGGTGGAGGCGCCCTGCTTGTTGCCGCGGGCGGTCGCCACGAGCGCGCGGAGGATACCGGTGGTGTCCACGCCGCCGTGCTCGTAGAAGCGGCTGTCCTCGATCGAGACCACGGCGTCCTTGATGTACGGAGACATCTGGTCCAGGGAGACGCGCGTGCGGTTCTCCGAGTAGACGCTGGCGATCACGCTGCCGTCGGCGGCGAGGATGGTGGTGGCCTGGCTCGGCGGGTCCACCTGGAGTTCCGCCGGGAGGGCCTCAAAGAATTTGATCGACCCGCTGGCCGTGTTGCCCGAGAGCGCCGCGGCGGGAACAAGCAGCCCCGCAACGAGCACGCCACAGACAACACTCACGCCAAGGAAAAGGATGAGCTTTCCGAGGGTGGTGGCAGTGTCGAATACAGGGTTCTTACCAGTCGCCATGTTTTCCACTTTAGCGGCAAGCACTAGGCTTTCCTTCATGACCAAATGGGAGTACGCCACGATTCCGCTCATTATTCACGCCACCAAGCAGATTCTTGATCAGTGGGGTGACGACGGCTGGGAGCTGGTGCAGGTAGTTCCGGGCCCCGACGGCAACGGCCTGGTGGCCTACCTGAAGCGGGAGAAGCAGTAACCATGAGCACGTCCGAAGCCACGACGCCGGCAGCCTCCGCGGGCGCCACGTCCGCCGTCGAACAGCGCCTCGCCGAACTCGGCCTGACGCTCCCCGAGGTGGCCGCACCCGTGGCCGCCTACGTGCCCGCCGTCGTCTCCGGCAACCACGTCTACACCTCCGGCCAGCTGCCGTTTGTCGGCGGACGCCTGGAAGAGACCGGCAAGGTCTCCTCCGGCGCCGAGGGTGCCTCCGACGAGGCCACCGTCTCCCCGGAAGACGCCCAGCGCTACGCCGCGATCTGCGCCGTGAACGCCCTCGCCGCGGTCAAGAGCGTCATCGGCGACCTGGACCGGATCACCCGGATCGTCAAGGTGGTCGGCTTCGTCTCCTCCGACCCGTCCTTCACCGGCCAGCCCGGCGTCATCAACGGCGCCTCCGAGCTGCTGGGCAAGGTTCTCGGCGACGCCGGCCAGCACGCCCGCTCCGCCGTCGGTGTCTCCGTCCTGCCGCTCGATTCCCCGGTGGAAGTCGAACTGATCGCAGAATTTGCCTAAGGCCGGTCGCTTTCCTTGCCTCACCTCGCACGACGTTTGTTTGATCTTCCCCCGGACCTCGAGGGAGCGGCCCGCAGCTGGCTGGAACACGGGGAGCGCACCCCGCGCGCCCCGCGTTTCGCCTCCTCCGTGGTGCTGCTCCGGGATTCGCCTACGGGGCTGGAGACCTGGCTCGGCTACCGGCCGGGCACCTCGCCGCTGGGCGTGCTCGCTTTCCCGGGCGGCTCGCTGGAGTCCTCCGACGACGACGCCGTCGGCTGGCTCGGGCCGCCGCCCGCCTACTGGGCGGAACGGATGGGAACGGCCGACGTCGGCCTCGCCCGCCGGCACGTGATCGGCGCAATCCGCGAGCTGTTCGAAGAAACGGGCATCCTCCTCGCCGGACCGGACCTGTCCTCCACGGTGGAGAACAACACCTCCCCGGAGTGGATGCGGGCCCGGGAAGCCGTCGCGGAGCAGGAGAAATCCTTCACCGACGTGCTGGCCAAGCGCGGCCTCTCCGTCCGCACGGACCTGCTCAAGCCGCTGGTCAACTGGCTCAGCCCCGACTTCTCGCACCGGCGCTTCAATACCCGCTACTTCGCCGCCACCGTGCCGATGAATCAGCAGCCGTCCATGCTGGCCAGCAAGGGTGTGTGGGCGCGCTGGGTCTGCGTCCGCAAGGTCATTGCCGAGCGGGACACCACCGCGTTGGGTGACGAGGTGGGCCAGCCGAACACCGTGGGTCTCCGCCTCGGCCAGCTCCTGGTTCCCGGCTCGGAGATCATGCTCGAGAAGATGGCCAGCGCCAACGGCTGCATCGCCTACCTCAGCTACAAGCGCAGCGCCCACGTCTACCAGCCGACGCTGGTGGAGGAGGACGGCTTGCTCATGCTCGAAGTCGAGGCCGCCAAAACCGTCGCCAACGAGCCCCAGCGCGAACGCTAGCCCCGCCCGTCAACTACGCCAAAGGGCCGGCTCCGAGGAAATCGGAGCCGGCCCTTTGGTGTTTGCTGCTGGGGTGCGTTTAGCGGGAGCGCTGGCGGAGGCGCTGCATGTCCAGGATGACGACGGCTCGGGCCTCGAGGCGCAGCCAGCCGCGCTGGACGAACTCCGCCAGGGCCTTGTTGACCGTCTCGCGGGAGGCGCCGACCAGCTGCGCGAGCTCTTCCTGGGTCAGTTCGTGGGCGACCAGCACGCCGTCGGTCGCCGGACGGCCGAAGCGGTCTGCGAGGTCCAGCAGGGCCTTCGCCACGCGGCCCGGAACGTCGGAGAAGACCAGGTCCGAGAGGGAGTCGTTGGTGCGGCGCAGGCGGCGGGCCAATGCCTGCAGCAGCTGGGCGGATACCTCGGGGCGGCTGCGGAGCAGGGCGTTCAGGCTCTCGTTCTTCAGGCCCGCGAGGCGGGTCTCGGACACGGCCGTCGCGGTGGCGGTGCGGGGGCTCGGGTCGAAGAGGGCCATCTCACCGAACAGCTCGCCCGGTCCGAGGATCGCCAGCAGCGACTCGCGGCCGTCGGGGGAGGTGCGGCCGAGCTTCACCTTGCCGGAGACGATGAAGTAGAGCTGGTCGCCCTGGTCGCCTTCCCGGAAGACCGAGGCACCGCGGGAAAGGTCCACCTCGGTGAGCTCGTCCGTCAGCAGACGGAAGGCCTCGTCGTCGAGCGTGGCAAAAAGGGGTGCGCGGCGCAATACCTCGATATCCATGAAAACTCCTGACTAACTGTGTCGGCTGGGGCGCTTCAGCCATTGTTTCAGAATTTTGCGGCTTCTGTGACGTACTTGGCACCGGGACGCGCCAGAAGACGCGGCGGCGCCGGGGCCGGCGGGCGCCCCGCAGCTGCTCCGGCGACGTTCAGGCGGCGGCCCGTGCCCCGCAAACTGTCAGGGTGCACCGGTAGAATGAGCCTCCTACCAGCCCCTAAGGAGCCCCGTTGTTTGGCTTGACCATCCTGGACCTCGCGTTGATCCTGACGCTGTTGTCCTACCTGATCTACGGCCTGCGCAACGGGTTCCTGGTGACCCTCGGCGGTATCGCCGGCTTCGCGGGCGGTGCCGTGGCCGCATTCTTCGCTGTCCCCATCGTCAGCGACCTTGTCGGCGACCCCGGGTGGCGGCTCACCGCGATCATCGCCGCCACGGTGGCGTTGATGATGCTGGGCCACGGGCTCGGCACCATGATCGGCCGGCGCATCCGCAGCGTCGTCAAACCCAGTCCGCTCCGGTTCGTGGACCGGGTGGTCGGCGGCGGCGTCAACGTCGCCGTCTCCGCCCTCGTGATGTCCATGCTGGCCTTCAGCGTCAGTGCCCTCGGCGTTCCGTTGGTCTCCCAGCAGCTGGCGGATTCCAAGGTGATCGGCTTCATCGACGGCGTCACCCCCACACCCGTCAAGGCCTCCCTCGCGCAGCTGCGCTCCGCCGTCATCGGCGACGGCATCCCCACCCTGTTCGAGGGGATCGGCGGCCAGCCGGTCCCCGTTCCGGACGCCAGCACCGACACGCCCGCGCTCAACCGCGCCTCGGCGTCGGTCCTGAAGATCGCCGGCACCGCCTACCAGTGCGGGCAGAACCAGACCGGGACCGGGTTCGTGGTCTCCGCCGGGCGCGTGGTGACCAACGCGCACGTTGTTGCCGGCGTGCCCGAGCCCGTCGTCGAGGTGCCCGGCGGCGGCGCGCTGCCCGGCCGGGTGGTCTACTTCGACAGCCAGCACGACCTC
The DNA here is from genome assembly GCF_040702285.1 of Arthrobacter sp. NPDC080086. Lineage (NCBI taxonomy): Bacteria > Bacillati > Actinomycetota > Actinomycetes > Micrococcales > Micrococcaceae > Arthrobacter > Arthrobacter sp. NPDC080086. The sequence goes on along the minus strand of NZ_JBFBKP010000043.1, from coordinate 5,740 downwards.
GCGGTCCTGGCCGTGGACGGCCTGCGGTCCGCGCCGCTTCAGTTGAGTTCCAACCTGCCCGCCGGGAGCCCGGCCGCGTTCGCGGGGTACCCGCATGGCGGCCCGTTCCAGTCCAAGCCGGCCGCCATCCGGGACATCGCCACCGTGTTGGTGCCGGACATCTATGGCAACAACGCCGCTCCGGAGGATGTCTACCGGCTGGCGGGCGACGTCCAGCCGGGCAACTCCGGCGGCCCGCTGTTGACCACGGACGGCCAGGTTGCCGGGGTGGTCTTCGCGAAGTCGACGTCGGAGAACTCCCTCGGGTTCGCGATCACCATGAACGACCTGGGACCGGTCGCGGCGAAGGCCTCCGGCCTGGGTGACCCGGTCTCGCCCGGGCAGTGCATCAAGAAGTAGGCCTTAGCCCGCGCCCTCGAGCCATTCCAGGCTCTGGCCGTGGGGCCCGGCCGCGGCCACGGGCACGCCGTCCTCCATCACGAGGAAGCGTCCCCTGAGCCTTGCCTCGTCCATCTCCGGCACCACACTGGACCCGTCCGGCTGCATGATGACCATGTGGCCCTCGTTCGAGATCCAGTGGCAGCCCCGGTCCGCGGCGAGCAGGGCGATGGTGTCCCGGAAGCGTTCCCGCCCGTCCGCGTCCAGGTAGGCCATTACCGCGCTGTGGAAGACCACCAGTGCGGCCTCCGGCGGGGCCTCGGCCGCGAGGCTGACCAGGTGCTCGTTCAGGTCGCCGGCCACGAGCCGCGGCGGCGTGGCGCGGGCGACGGCGATCGCCTGCCGCAGCCGCTCGCGGCGGAAGTCCTGTTCGGGCCAGACCAGCGCCTCCAGCCACGCGACGTCGTCGGGATTGTTGACGTCCAACGGGTTCAGGTCGATCCCCGCCCGCCACACCACCTCCGGCACCTTGGGCGGCAACGGGACCGGTCCCTTGGTGTCACAGCGCAGCACCGGGTAGCTGCCCGGCGCCGCATCCGGCGGGTCCAGCCGTCTCAGGGCGCCGCCGTCGACGAATTCGTACCCGTACCGGTCGGGAAACAGGGTCAGCCCGGCGGAGGCCCCGACCTCCAGCAGTGCGAGGGGCCGGTCCTCGGCCGCGGCGATCCTGGCCAGGGAAGGCAACAGCGCGGCGCACCGGCCCGCCTCATTGGTCTGGGTGGAGCGCCCCAGGACCGTCCGGGACACCTCGTCCCAGTGCGCGTCCAGGAAGGCCCGGAACTGCGGGTACGGACCGGTCGCGGCCCCGGCGTAGCGCGCCGCGGCCAGCAGCAGGAGGGGCTGGCGCTTGGCGTGCGGCCACCGGTCGATGCGTTCCACCAGGGCGGCGTCCTCGGCGATCTGCAGGGACCAGTCGGCGTAGCAGGGGGAGTTGCCCGGGGCATCGACGGCGCCGAAGTGCCGGTACCAGTCGGCCGTGGCGCCGGTCCCTGCCGCCGGGGTCATGTCAGGCCCGGCCCGCGTCCAAGGCCGCCAGGTAGTCCACGGCGAACCGGTAACCGAGGACGCCCGCGCCCGCGATGACCGCCTTGCTGATGTCCGAGAGGTAGGACGTGTGCCGGAACGATTCCCTGGCGTGCACATTCGTGATGTGGACCTCCACCGTGGGGATCTGCACCGCGCTGATCGCGTCCCGGATGGCCACCGAGGTGTGGGTGTAGGCACCGGCGTTCAGGACGATGCCGATGGCCTTGCCGCGGGCGGCGTGGATGGCGTCCACCAGCGCGCCCTCGTGGTTGGACTGGAAACACTCCACCGCCAGGCCATGGGCGGCGCCGGCCTCGACGGCGAGCCGTTCGACGTCGGCGAGCGTCGCCGTGCCGTACTTCTCCGGTTCCCGGGTCCCCAGCATGTTCAGGTTGGGCCCGTTGAGGACCAGGATGGTGCCGCGTCCGGAGCCGTCGGTGGCGGACCCGGGGGAGATCGCTTCGCTCATGGTTCACAATCTAGCGCGTCGCGGGCCTGCTGCGCCGCCAGCCGATCGATCCGGCGCAGGGCGACGGCGCAGACGAGCAGGTACGGCGGAGCCCACCAGGGGACGGAGAAGGTGACGAGACAACCGCCAGGGGCGGCGCCGACGCGGTGTCCGGTGGCGGCCACGCCTGCCACTGCCCAGGACCAGGCGCTACCTTTTTCATCGCACCCGTCCCGGAAGGAGCCCTCCTCGAAGGAAGTGACGGCGAAGGTCAGGCTCACGCCCGCCACGGTCCGGACCCTTCCCCGGCTCCCGGCGCGGAGCACGTGTTCCTCACCGCCGGGCCGGTGCCCTGCCAGCTCCGCCCCGGTAATCGAAGGTCCCCAAAGCGGCCAGAACCTGATGTCGGTGAGCAGGCGCCACACCACCGGGGCCGGCGCAGCGATGCGGCGGGAGACGCTCCACCGTCTCCCGCCCACCACCGCAGCAGCCCCGGGACGTGCCTTTCCGGGCCGCCGGCCGGTCACTTCTTCAGCGAGGCCGCAATCTGCGCCATCACGGTGTTGTCCGCCAGGGTGGTGGCATCTCCCACCTCGCGGCCCTCCGCCACGTCCTTGAGTAGCCGCCGCATGATCTTGCCGGACCGCGTCTTCGGCAGTTCCGGGACGATCAGGATGGTCTTGGGCTTGGCGATCGGGCCGATCTCCTTGCCCACGTGGTTGCGGAGTTCCTGCACCATCGCGTCGCCTGAATCCACGGCGTCGCCGCGCAGGATGACGAAGGCCACGACGGCCTGGCCGGTGGTCTCGTCAGCGGCGCCGACGACGGCGGCCTCGGCAACCGCGGGGTGGGAGACCAGCGCCGACTCGATCTCCGCGGTCGAGAGCCGGTGGCCGGAGATGTTCATGACGTCGTCGACCCGGCCCAGCAGCCAGATGTCGCCGTCGTCGTCCTTCTTGGCGCCGTCGCCGGCGAAGTACATCGTCTCGAACCGGGACCAGTAGGTTTCCTTGAACCGCTCCGGGTCACCCCAGATGCCCCGCAGCATGGAGGGCCACGGCTCGCGGATCACCAGGTAGCCACCGGCGCCATTGGGGACGGACTCGCCCGCCTCGTCCACCACGTCCACGGCGATGCCGGGCAGCGGCACCTGCGCGGAGCCGGGCTTGGTGGCTGTGACCCCGGGCAGCGGGGCGATCATCTGCGCCCCGGTCTCGGTCTGCCACCAGGTGTCCACGATCGGTGCGGGATTCTCCTTCTTCTCGCCGTTGGCTCCGGCGTTGGCGCCGATAACCTCGCGGTACCACATCCACGCCTCGGGGTTGATGGGTTCGCCGACGGACCCGAGGACCCGGATGGAGGAGAGGTCGTACTTGCCGGGGATGTCCTTGCCCCACTTCATAAAGGTCCGGATGGCCGTCGGGGCGGTGTAAAGGATGGAGACCTTGTACTTCTGCACGATCTCCCACCAGCGGCCCTGGTGCGGGGAGTCCGGCGTGCCCTCGTACATCACCTGGGTGGCGCCGTTGATCAGCGGCGCGTAGGCGACGTAGGAGTGGCCGGTGATCCAGCCGACGTCGGCCGTGCACCAATACACGTCCGTCTCGGGGTGCAGGTCGAACACGGCGCGGTGGGTGTAGGCCGCCTGCGTGAGGTAGCCGCCGGTGGTGTGCAGGATGCCCTTGGGCTTCCCCGTGGTGCCGGAGGTATAGAGGATGAACAGCGGGTGCTCTGAGTCGTGGCCGACGGCGGTGTGCACGGCGGAGGCGGCGTCCACGGTGTCCGACCACCAGTGGTCCCGGCCCTCGTGCCAGTCCACGTCCTGGCCGTTGCGCTTGACCACGACGACGTTCTGGACCGTGTGGCCGGTGCCGTCACCTTCGTGGGCCAGGGCCTCGTCGACGGCGGCCTTGAGCGGGCTGGGCTTGCCGCGGCGGTAGGTGCCGTCGGCGGTGACGACGAGTTTGGCCTCGGCGTCGTCGATGCGGGAGCGGAGTGCCTCGGCCGAGAAACCGCCGAACACAACCGAGTGGATGGCGCCGATCCGGGCGCAGGCCAGCAGCGTGATGACCGCCTCGGGGATCATCGGCAGGTAGACGGCGACCCGGTCGCCCTTGACAATGCCCAGGGACTCGAAGGCGTTCGCTGCCTTCTTTACTTCCTCGGTGAGCTGGGCATAGGTGTAGGTCCGGGTGTCGCCGGGCTCTCCCTCGAAGTGGATCGCCACCCGGTCGCCGTTGCCGGCCTCGACGTGCCGGTCCAGGGCGTTGTACGCGGCGTTGACTTCGCCGCCGACGAACCACTTGGCGAAGGGCGGATCGGACCAGTCCAGCGTCTGCGTGAAGTCCTTGCTCCAGCTCAGCAGGCTGCGGGCCTGCTTTGCCCAAAACGCCGGCCGGTCGGCGTCGGCCTCCGCGTACTCGGCTTCGGTGATCACGGCATTGGCCGCGAACTCCGCCGAGGGGGCGAACTTCCGGTTTTCCTGCGACAGGTTTTCGAAGGCGTCGCCCTGCCGGGCGGGGACGGTGGACCCGGGGGTCTGCTGGGACATGGTGAACCTCATCATTCATCGATCCGTGCTGCGCGGACGCCGTCGTCAACCGTTCCCGGTCCCGCCTGCGCGGCTCCGGGCACCGGCCGGTCACGGACGTGCCTCGTGTGCTGTTCCGAAATACACCCTAGCGCCCGGGTCTGACAGAACGTGTGCACCGTCACATCGACCGCCGCGAACGGTGTTTATTTAGCGCCGAGCGGCGCCGCGGTGCCGCGCTCCGCCGGGGGCGGCCGCGACGTGGGAGCCGCCGCGAAAGACTTCGCAATCTGGTGCTGGAGTGACGGCCGGTCAGCTAGTGATCGGTCCGGCACTTGGTTAGGCTGAGATGAAGTCGTGACATCCGATGGGGGGCAAAGGGGACCGCTTAGGGTCCCTTTTTTGCCTGCCGTTAGGCCGCACTGTCCAGGGTGCGGCCACGCTAAGGAGAACAGAATGAACGAGCAAGGCAACGGGCAGCTCCGCGCGCCCAACCGCACCGACGGACCGGCGGAGCAGCAGTCCTCCGTGCAGGCGCCGTCCCACGGCAAGGCGGAGCAGCCGCGTTTCACCGTGGACAAGCCGAACATCAAGAACAACGAGGCTGTTGCCGGCCCGTTCACCGTCCGGGACCTCACCGTCTTCGGGTCCGTCCTGGTGCTCTTCGTCGCTTCCCTGATCCCGATGTTCGCGGTCCGGTACAACCTCTGGAACCTGGGCAGCCTGTTCTTCCTGGGCCTCGGGATCCTCCTGCCGCTGATCGTCGCCGCCCTGTTCGTCGCCCGACGGGTCAGCCCGGGCACCCGGCTCCGGATCGGATCCCTGTCCGTTGACCAGTTCGGCTCCGTCGTCGCGAGCTTCAGCGTGGCGTTTTTCTTCCTGGCGGCCGCCGGCGCCTTCGTTCCCAGCATGCTGCTGGGCCTCATCGGCGCGCTCGGCCTCTTCACCGCCACGGTCCTGGCCCGCCTGATCCCGGCGCTCGCCGGCGACTTCCTGCACCGCGCCGAGGCCCCCGCCCACGTTGTGGCCCGCGAGGCGGCCGCCCCGTTCCGCCGCCCCCGCGCCCCCAAGGCCGCCAAGCCGGCCACCGAAGGCTCCGCCTCGAAGCCAAGCGCCGCCCTGGCCGGCTGGGCCAAGCGGATCACCCCCTCCGGCGGCGCCGCTGCCAGCACTGCCTCCGAATCCACCCCGCGCGGTTACGAAGCCCGCGACGCCGCCCAGGCCGCCCGCCCGGCCGCCGAGCCCGCCACCCAGGCCCACGGCGTCGTCGCGCCGGCTTCCGGCTGGGCGGCGGCCGG
>NZ_JBFBKP010000042.1:0-38224 GCF_040702285.1 Arthrobacter sp. NPDC080086 | reverse complement strand
CGCCCAGTGCGCCCTCGGATGTGGCGCCGACTGTGATCGGAGCCGTGACCGGCGCGGTGACCTGGGTGCCGGAGAGGATTCCGTCCGCCCCGGTGGTGGACGCGGACCCGGACGGCGTGGATCCGGTGGGTGCGGCCGGTGCGGTCCCGGTGGTGGTTCCGCCGGTGGTGGCGGTGGAGTCGCCCAGTGCTCCCACCGAGGTGGCGCCGAGGTTGATTGGTGCGCTGATGGGCGCGGTGACCTGGGTGCCGGAGAGGATTCCGTCCGCCCCGGTGGTTGTCGGACCCGCGGAGGCGGATCCGGCGGGTGCGGTCCCGGTGGTGGGTCCGCCGGTGGTGGCGGTGGAGTTGCCCAGTGCGCCCACGGAGGTGGCTCCGAGGTTGATCGGGACCGTGACCGGTGCGGTGACCTGGGTGCCGGAGAGGATCCCGCCTGCGCCCGTGGTGGAGGTGGATCCGGCCGGCGCCGCAGGCGCGGTACCGGTGCTGGTCCCGCCGGTAGTGGCGGTGGAGTCGCCCAGCAGTCCCAGGGACGTCGCCCCGAGATTGACCGGAATCGAAATCGGCGCGGTGACCTGGGTGCCGGAAAGGAGTCCGTCCGAGCCGGTGGTGGTCGTGTCGGCCGCTGAGGCCGCCGTGCTTCCGAGGGCCAGCATGCCGCCGGCGAAGAGTGTGCCGAGCAGGCCTCGGCGAAGGTTTTGATGCATGACAAAGTCTCCTGAAAAGAGTGGTTGAGCGGCCGCTGGGGCCGTGGATGCCGTGGCCGCGCCTGGGCGCGGCAGGGCTCAACTAGTCAGGAGACGACCCCGGGTCAAAGGACACCGGGGAGGGCGGCGCGAGCAGGTCCCCCTGCGCCGGAATGTTGAGGGCGCCCGCGAGGTGCAGGCGGAAGCTGGAGAGCCAGGCAGGGTTGGCGTTACCGCCGGAGGGTGCGCCGGATCCTGAGCCGCTGCCGGGAACCCCCGGTGCGGGGTCCGGGGCGCCCGGCGCCCACTCATCGGCCGGATCATCGGCGAGGGACATCATTGGGGTTTCAGCGTGGTTCGGCGCCGCAGGCTGCGTGCAGGGTATCGCGGAGACCGTCGCCGCGACGGCGTCCCCGGCTGCGGCCGAAGCGGCAGGGGCAGGCTCTATGTCCGCAGAGGGGCTCTGGGTGCTGCCCGAAACGGCTTCGGCCGGAGGGTCGAGGGTTGCCGCCACGGCAGCCCCGCCGGGCAGTTCCGATGGGAGGGCCGGCAGTTCCGACGGGACGGCGGGCAGCGCCGGAGGCGTGACGACGGCGGCAACCGGCCCGGTCACGGCGCCGAGGACCGGCCCCACGCCGTCGACGACGGACGCGACGGCAGAGTCGGCGGAGACCACGACGGCGGACACGGCACTGTCCGTAAGGCCCAGGACAGGGTCTGTGACCGGAGTCAGCGGCGGGAGCATGAGGGCCGAACCGACCACCGGAACGTCGGCCACCGGGACTGTTGCCACCAGGGCATCCGCCCGGGACGTCACCCCACCGGCCAGGGGCTGCAGCTTCGGCACCACAGAGAGGAGCCCCGGTGCGGGAGCGTCACCGTTGGGCCGGGAAGCCAGCGGGAGTTCGACGGCCACATCGGGAGCGGCGATCGCCGTTACGGTGGACAGGACCTGCCCGGCGAGCGGCCCTCGGTCGGTGGGGGAGTCGGCAGAGGCTGCCGTGGCCGAGATGGCAAGCCACGAGGTCGCGGCGGCAGCCGCGAGGAGCACGGGCCGGACCACGCGCCACAAGGGCCGTGAACTTTCCATCTCAATACACCTCCCCCACGGAGCAGCGATATGCAAGTGAACCCAGCATACGGATGATGAAGGAGTAATTTCCAGAGATTTCTGTAGAAAGTCTGGCAAATGGATTAAAGGCAGTGAGCACTCCTCTTCCGCCCGGCGAGGCACCTTCGTCCAGTCAGGGCGGGGCGGTGAAATGACGCTCGCGCCGAATGCTGGCCGAGGCACCCCGGGAAGCCGTCGCGGACCAGGCATGAACAAAACCGGGAGGCGTCCCCCAAGGACGCCTCCCGGTTTACTGCAGTGGTGCGCTGGTTAGCCCTTGAACGCGTCCTTGACGTTTTCGCCGGCCTTCTTCACCGAGGCCTTCGCCTGGTCGGCCTGGCCCTCGGCCTCGAGCTCTTCGTTGTGGGTGGCCTTGCCCACCGTTTCCTTCAGCTTTCCGCCTGCGGATTCAGCTGGGTTCTGGATCTTGTCTCCGATACCCATGATGTACACCTTCCTTGTTCGTTGCTGCGGTTACGTACTTCTGTGCATTCACCCCGGCGGGGGATTTCTGTGTGCAGACCTACTTAGCGGCCTGTGCGGCCCGACGTGCGGCCTAGCGGCGCGCAGGGGGCTGTGTGCCCCCGCGGCGGCCCAGCCGTCCCCTGAGCCAGCCGGCCAGCGCCGTGACAACTGCTGCAATGATCTTGTTGCGCATGGTTCTCTCTTCCGTGGTCGGGAGAGCGCCGGAGTGAATCGCTCTACATAGGTAAAGACGCGCCCCGGCGGCGGATCGTCACGGTCCGGTCCTGACTTTTCTGGAGAAAATTTGCCGTGACCTTGACGGGGCCGATCAGTAGGATGAGCGCATGGCTCAGAATCCCAGGTCCGTGGTCCTTCCCGTGGTCGCCGCCGCCGTCTTTGCGGGCCTCGGCCGGATGGTCCTGCAGAAGGTCCTGGCCGACCGAGCCGCCCGCGAGACGAATGTTGCCGGGCCGCTGGATGAGAAGACCAGGGCCTGGATCAGCGAGGTTGTGCGGACGCCCCGCCAGTAGCGGATCGGACCACCCCAAGACCCTCCGCGGAGGGCACAAAGAGACTGCCAATACCGAAATCCGGACGGTCGCAGACCGCCCGGATTCCGCGCGCCCCAACCGCGACAAGAGTTGTCGAATCGTTTGACGAAAGTTAATTCGTTACCTGTGGTCTATGTCATATCCGGCTCTCAGTCTGTACTGTGTGAAACGGCTGGTATCCGCCGGGCCGCATGTGACAAGAGTTGCTCCAGCGCCCGTTCCAGACCACAGTCCCCGGCCTCCGCGCCGGGACCGTTCCTTCTGAAAGGTTCAAAACACTCGTGAAATCACCAGGAAAGAGCTTCCTTCGAAGCGGGGGACTCCGGAGGGCCGCGGCACTGACCCTGGGCTTGCCGGTTCTCCTTTCAACCGTTGCCATCGCGCCCGCCACCGCGGCCACGGCACAAGGCGCCACCGTCGCCGGCGTCGCCCAGAAGAATCTGGACCCGGCCAACTACCCGGACGGCCGCTACATCGTCATGCTGGCCGAGCAGCCGGCGGCCAGCTACGAGGGTTCCACTCCCGGCCTGCCAGCCACCAAGCCCGCGCCGGGCAAGAAGCTTGACCCCAGCAAGGGCGAAGTCAAGAACTACCGCGCGCACCTGGAGCAGAAGCAGGCCGAGGTCGCCGGCAAGCAGAACGTCAAGATGGGCCGTCAGTTCTCTGCTGCGGTCAACGGCTTCAGCGCCAAGCTGACCACGGACCAGGCGATCAAGCTCGCCAAGGACCCCAGCGTCCTGGCGGTGGCTCCGGACACGGAGAACGCCCCGGACTACTCCACCACCGACTTCCTCAAGCTCAGTGGTCCCAACGGCACCTGGAACACCACCTTCGGTGGCCAGGACGGCGCCGGCAAGGGCGTCGTCGTCGGCGTCATCGACACCGGGTACACCCCGGACAGCGCCTTCTTCGCCGGCGACCCGGTCAAGCCGCTCTCCGGCGCCCCCGTGGTCGGCGTCCCGTACCGCGCGGCGGATGGCAAGATTGCCATGCTCAAGGCCGACGGCGAGACGTTCACCAGCGACTGCCAGAAGGGCGTCGACTCCGGTGCATCCTTCGACGGCACCGCCTGCAACTCCAAGGTCCTTGGCGCGCACTACTTCGCGGACGACTTCCTTAGCTACGTGGCCCCGGGTGACCGGTCGCCGCTGGAGCAGCTCTCCCCGGTTGACGTGGCCAGCCACGGTACCCACACCGCCAGCACCGCGGCCGGCAACGCAAACGTCGAATCCTTCGTGGACGGCCGCAGCTTCGGCCTGACCAGCGGCATCGCCCCGGCGGCCAAGCTCTCCATCTACAAGGTCTGCTGGGAAGACACCGATCCCAACACCGGCGGCTGCTACAGCTCCTCCTCCGTCGCCGCCGTCGAGCAGGCCATCGAGGACGGCGTCGACGTCCTGAACTACTCCATCTCCGGTTCCGCGACGTCCGTCATCGACCCGGTCTCCATCGCGTTCCTGAACGCGTCGGCCAGCGGCATCTTCGTCGCCGCCTCCGCCGGCAACTCCGGCCCCACCGCCAGCACCGTCAACCACGGCGCCCCCTGGGTGACCACCGTGGCGGCCAGCAGCTTCTCCCAGGAACTGCAGGGCACGGTTGAATTCGGTGACGGCAGCAAGTTCCGCGGAGCCAGCATCATGAACCGCGAGGTCAAGGATGCCGGCGTCGTGCTGGCAGCCAACGCCGCAGCGGCCAACGCACCCTCCTCGCCCGCCCTCTGCGGCCCCAACACGCTGGACGGGACCAAGGTCGCCGGCAAGGTCGTCGTCTGTGACCGCGGCGTCGTGGACCGCGTCGCCAAGAGCGCCGAGGTTGCCCGAGCCGGCGGCGTCGGCATGATCCTGGTCAACCTCACCAACTCCTCCCTGGACGCGGACCAGCACGCGGTGCCCACGGTGCACGTGAACCCGCCCGCCACCCAGACCATCAAGGACAAGGTCGCGGCCAACCCGGGCATCAAGGTGTCCCTGGTCAACAAGGACACCACCGGCCTGCCCCTGGAGGCGCAGCCGCAGATCGCCGGGTTCTCCTCCCGCGGACCGCTGCTGGCCACCGATTCGGACCTGCTGAAGCCGGACGTCACCGCCCCCGGCGTTGCAGTCCTGGCAGGCGTCTCGCCGATCGGTGAAAACGGTGCCAAGTTCGGCTTCATGTCCGGTACCTCGATGGCTTCCCCGCACGTGGCCGGCTTCGGCGCGTTGCTGCTGGGCAAGAACCCCACCTGGTCCCCGGCCGCGGTGAAGTCCGCCATGATGACCACCACCTCCGACGTCAAGCTCGCCGACGGCACCAAGAACACCGACGTCTTCGCCACCGGCGCGGGCGAGGTGGACCCGGCCCGCATGGTCGACCCGGGCCTGGTGTACGACGCGAACACCCAGGACTACCTGAAGTTCATCCAGGGCACCGGCGTGGACCTGGGCCTGAAGTCCAGCACCAAGGCGCGTGACATGAACGTCCCGTCCTTCGCCCTGGGTAACCTCACCGGGAAGATCGAGGTCACCCGAACGGTGACCGCCTTGACTCCGGGTGTCTACAAGGCCAGCGTCAACGTCCCCGGCATCAAGGTCAGCGTGGCCCCGGCGGCGCTGAACTTCAAGGCCGCCGGCGAACAGCGCACCTTCAAGGTCACCTTCGAGAACCAGGGTGCCCCGCTGGGCCAGTTCGCCATGGGCTCGCTGTCCTGGCAGGGTGCGGGCAAGACCGTCACCTCGCCGATCTCGGTCCGCCCGCAGTCCGTGGTGGCTCCGAAGGACGTCACCCTGACCACCAACCAGGGCACCGGCTCCGGTGACATCAAGGTGGTCTCCGGCACGAACAACCCGACCAACATGACGCTGGACGGCCTCTCCAAGGCCGACGCCACCGCCGTCGAACTGGTCCCGGGTCCGTTCACCGCCACGGCCGACGCCTCGACCTATATCAAGACCGTCCAGGTTCCGGCCGGCGTGCCGCTGGCGAAGTTCTCCGTGATCTCCTCCGATCCCGCCGCCGACTTCGACATGTACGTGGTTACCCCGCGCGGCGTGGAGCAGGTCGCCACTTCGTCCTCGAGCGAGACCCTCTCCATCCCCAACCCCGCCGCCGGTAAGTACACGATCTACGCGAACCTGTACGCCAGCCCGGGAGGCAAGGCCACCAAGGCCTCGGTTGAGGCGGCGGTGCTCGGCGCCAACGTCGGCAACGCCTCCGTCTCGCCGAACCCGCTGAAGCTGACCAACGGCAAGGCCGGCAAGGTCACGCTGAATTGGAAGGACCTCGCAGCCGGTTCGTACATCGGCCGGATCACCTTCGAAGGTTCCAGCGACCCGACCTTCGTCACCGTCATGGTGAGCCCCGACGGCACCACCGCCGTGGCCCCCACCGCCGAGGACCAGGCCAGCAACACCGGCCCGGGCGACGAGGCGGGCACCGGTGACGCGGCCCAGCTGGAGAAGGGCGCCCAGGTCAAGAAGGAACAGGCCAAGGTGGTCCCGCAGGATCCGGACAGCCCGAACAACGCTATCTAGCGGTAGCGCGTAACACCTGAACACAGCAGTGGCCGGCGGTCTTACCGCCGGCCACTGCTGTGTTCTTCTGCTGTTTGTTCAGTGTGCCTTGGCGCCTTGGCGCCTTGGCGCGTTGGGGCCCAGGGCTCGGCGCCGGGCGCCCGTGCACCGGTCCGCCCCTGCGGCGCTTAGACCGCGCCGGTGGAACCGGCCGTCCCGCCCAGGAGCGGGGCCATGGACTTCCACCGGGAGATCTCGCAGCCGTCGGTCCGGCTGAAGCGGGCCTCGACGCCGCGGCCCCGGTACGTGCCGGTGACCACCGCGACCTGCGGGCCGCCGTACTGCTGGGTGCAGAGCTTCGGCGGCCCGGGCACGGGGAAAAAGATGGCCTCGCCGTGCTGCCGGACGGCTGCCAGCGCGGCGGCGGCGTCGGGGAGCGTGGATTCAGGGCCGGGCTCCTGGCCGTCCGCGACCAGCCGGAACACGTACTCCGGGCCGCCCGGCGCCTCGGTCAGCGTGATGGTGAGGTCCACCTCGGGATTCGTGGTCCGGTCGTGGGGTGAAGCTGCCGGCTCGCCGGCGCCATTGGTGGCGGTCATGGCGTTCCTTCCTGGGCTGCGGTGCGGGACTCCTGGCGGGCGGCGGCCGTGAGCAGCGGGTCGAGTTCCCGCAGCAGGCGGCCCCGCAACTCCTTGGCGGCGTCCGCGAAGCCGCGCTGCCGGTCCACATAGTCGGCCTTGCCCCCGGCGGTTTCGATCCTGATGGGCGGGTAGCCCCACTCGCTGAGGTCGTAGGGGGAGGCCTGCATGTCCATGGCCCGGATCTGCCAGGAGAGTTCGAAGCAGTCCATCACCAGTTCGCTCGGCAGCGCGGGCGCCAGCTTGTAGGCCCACTTGTAGAGGTCCATGTTGGCGTGCAGGCAGCCGGGCTGTTCGAGGTCCCGCTGGTTTTCCCGGCTCGGCGAGAGGCTGTTCAGCGGCACGGCATCCGGGGTGTAGAACCGGAAGGCGTCAAAATGCGAGCAGCGGATCCTGTTCTCCTCCACCACCTGGTCCGTGCCCGCGGAGCCCAGCCGCAGGGTGAGGTATTCGTGGCGGAGCGCAAACTTGTCCTGGCGGTAGACCATGGCCCATTCGTGCAGGCCGAAGCAGCCGAACTGTGCCGGCCGGGCCGCCGTGCCGGCCAGGATGATCCCGGCGAACTGCACCGCCTCGCGCCGTTCGGCCAGGAAGCGCTCGACGTCGACGGTCACCGCCGGGACGCCGTCGGGCACGCCCGCGGCGGCGCGTTCGGCGTCGTCGGCGGCGCGGTAGTACTTCCAGTCAGTGCGCGCGGTGGCGGCCGGGCCGGAGAGCACGACGCCGGCGCCCGGGTGCCAGCGCAGCAGCTGCCCGGGTTTCTGGGTGTAGTAGGTGAAGAGGAAATCCTCCACCGGGTGCTTGCGTCCGGCCGACCGCCGTGCCAGGTAGGGGTCGGCGTAGGTCCGGACGCGTTCCTGGTGGGCGGCCTCCCGCCGGGTCCACTGTTCGTCTGTCAGGTGTTGCAGTTTAGCCAGCCCCGCCGCTCGAGCCCAGGACGTCCTTGGCGGCGTTCCATTGGGCGATTTCGCAACCGTCGCGCAGGCTGAAGGTGGCTTCGACCGGCCGGTCGTCCACCGAGCCGGTGACAGTGGCCTCCTGCGGGCCGCCGTACTGCTGGGTGCAGGCCTTGTCCGTGGGCCGCGGCGCCGGGCTGAGCAGGGCGGCGTTGGCCTTCAGGGCGGCGCAGGCGGCAGCGGCGGAGGGGTGCTGGCTTTCCGCCGCGGGGACGCCGTCGCGGCAGACCAGGGTGTAGTTGGCCGGCTGGCCGATGCCGCCGGGCTTGACCATGATGGAGAGCTCGGCGTTGCCGGCGCCCGGGCCGGGCGTGGGTGCCGGGGCCGAGGGGGACGGTGCCGCCGCGGTGGTCTCGGCGTCCGCGGACGGGGTGCCGCTGGTACCGCTTGAGGGGGTGCCGGAACTGCCGGTGGAGTTGGAGCTGGAGCCGGCGGGGGACGAGCCTGTCGGGCCGGGGCCGCCGGAGCCGCCCGGCGAACAGGCGGCCAGGGCGGTGGCCGTGGCCGCGATCAGCAGCACGTGCATCAGGGGTTTGCGCATGGCGGACCTCCTCGGGTTGGTGTCCAGTCTATCGCCGGGTGGCCGCGATCAGCCGGGTCATAGCGGCATGGAGTTCGGCCACCTGGTCCCGGCTCAGTCCCAGCCGGGCCATCATGGTGCCGGGAATCGCCGTCGCGTCCCGGCGAAGCGCCGCGCCGGACGGGGTGAGCCCGACGGCGAGGCTGCGTTCGTTGCCTTCGGCCCGTTCCCTGGTCACGTAGCCCACGGCCTCGAGCCGGCGAAGCAGCGGGGAGACCGTGGCCGGGTCCAGGTCCAGGGCATCGCTGATCTCGCGGACGGTGCGCGGGCTGGATTCCCAGAGGGTCAACATCACCAGGTACTGCGGGTGGGTGAGGTGCAGCTTGTCCAGGACGGGTTTGTAGGCGGCCACCACATTGCGCGAGGCGACGGTGAGGGCGAAGCAGAGTTGGTGTTCCAGCAGCAGGTCTTCGTCGATGAAGTCGGGGCTGGCGGTGGCGCTGTCGGTCATGGAACTCCTCGGGGCACAAGACGATTAGTGCACTAATCATTAGCGTACACTGGTGGCATATCCGTTGCGAAGGAGTGGTGATGGCGAAGGAATCCGCCGCCGAGCGGTTCATGCGGGCAACCGGGAAGTTGCGGGCCGTGTTCGGTCCCGCCAGCCGCGGCTCTCTGGGTCACGACATGACCGAGCAGAACCGCCGGCTGCTGGCCCAGCGGGAGGCAGAGACCCGGCAGTGGGAGACCGTCCGCCGCTTCGACGGCAGCACCTACGTGGTGCCGCGGGACCCCGGGGACAAATCGCTCCGCTAGGCGGGAAGCCCCGGCTCATTTCCCGCCGTCGGGCGTAAAATTGAGGCACCGGCGGCCCCGGTCCGCTCGCTGGGAACGACGTCCCGGCCGACGCGTCGCCCTTCCGCTCATCCTGTCAGCAGGGGAGGAGGTGGAAACCATGGCACATGCACTGCGCAGGGCCGCCCACAGCGGCCGGCTGCACCCGTCCACCTGGGTGCGGTTCGTCTTCGGCCCGGCCTCACGCGGAGACTACGCCGCCCCGGTGGTGCACCGGCACGACGCCTTCGAACTCGCCTCCGAGCAGGATCTCGCGGGCTTCGAGATCGAGACGGATGCGGCGGGGCATCACTACGCCGTCCGCCGCGAAGACCTTCCCAAGGAACAGGTCTGACCCGCTGTTTAAACGCGAAAGGGAGCGGCAGGCTGCCGCTCCCTTTCGTATGTCCCGCGTGAAGTGCCTTAGCGTCCGGTGCCGCCGTAGACCGTCGCCTCGTCCTCGCTGTCGAGGTCGAAGGCCTTGTGGATGGCCCGCACGGCGTCATCGAGCAGGTCCGCGTGGGTGACCACGGAGATGCGGATCTCGGAGGTCGAGATCATGTTGATGTTGATTCCGGCCTCGGACAGGGCGGCGAAGAACCGCGCCGAGACGCCCGGGTGGGAGCGCATGCCCGCACCGATCAGCGAGAGCTTGCCGATCTTTTCGTTGTATTCGATGTTCTCGAAGCCGATCTCGGCCTGGGCGGCGCGCAGGGCGGCCAGGGCGTCGGCGCCTTCGACGATCGGCAGGGTGAAGGAGATGTCCGTCCGGCCGGTCCCGTGGGTGGAGACGTTCTGGACGATCATGTCGATGTTCGAGTGCGCATCCGCGATGACCTGGAAGATCGCCGCCGCCTTGCCGGGGATGTCAGGGACGCCGACTACGGTGACCTTGGCCTCGGAACGGTCGTGTGCAACGCCGGAGATGATTGGCTGCTCCAAGGCAACTCCCTCTTGAATCGTGATCTTGTCGTCGGCGCTGGGCAGCACCCAGGTGCCTTCGTGCTGGCTGAATGAGGAGCGGACGTGCAGCGGGACGCCGAAACGGCGGGCGTACTCCACGCACCGCAGGTGCAGGATCTTGGCCCCGGAAGCGGCGAGCTCCAGCATTTCCTCGCTGGAGATGCTGTCGATCTTGCGGGCGGAAGGGACCACGCGCGGGTCGGCGGTGTAGATGCCGTCAACGTCGGTGAAGATCTCGCAGACGTCGGCGTCGAGGGCGGCCGCCAGGGCCACCGCCGTCGTGTCCGAGCCGCCGCGGCCCAGGGTGGTGATCTCGTTCGTGGTGCGGCTCATGCCCTGGAAGCCGGCGACGATCGCGATGTGGCCCTTGTCCAGCGCGGTGCGGATCCGGTGCGGGTCGACGTCGATGATCCGGGCCTTGCCGTGAATGCCGTCCGTGATCATGCCGGCCTGGGAGCCGGTGAAGGACTGGGCCGATGCGCCGTATTTGTTGATCGCCATGGCCAGCAGCGCCATCGAGATGCGTTCGCCGGCGGAGAGCAGCATGTCCATTTCGCGGGCCGGGGCGGAGTCGGTCACCTGGGCGGCCAGGTCGAGGAGTTCGTCGGTGGTGTCACCCATGGCGGAGACGACGACGACGACCTCGTCGCCGGCGTTGTGCGCGTCCACGACGCGGCGGGCGACCCGCTTGATGCCCTCGGCATCGGCCACCGAGGAGCCGCCGAACTTCTTCACGACGAGGTGTTTGGTGGCGCCCGGGATCACCGGCAGCCCCTGCGGCTGCGGTCCGGGGTGGACTTCGGTAGTGGGCAGACTCATGCGCGCACCCTCACTGGATCATCGGGGTTCTGGGTGAAGCAGCCAAACGGCGCGACCGAGTGGTGCGACGGCGGCTTCAGCCCAAGTTTATCGCCGCGGCCGGTCCGGCGTTCAATTGTGACCGGCGGGCGGACCCGCCGCCGGTGGCCGGTCCAGCCGGTAGCGCCAGGAGGGGAGGCCCTTCCCGGCGCGGTCCTGGGCCGCCGTGAAGTAGTGGTCCGGGAAGAATCCCAGCGTCTCAAGCAGCCTGCGGGAGGGGAGGTTGGGTTCGTAGACGCCGGCCAGGACCGTGCCGATGCCCCGGTCTTCGAACAGCCAGCGCACCAGGGCACCCGCCGCCTCCCGCCCGTAGCCGTGGCCGTGATGGTCAGGGTGGATCAGGTAGCCGAGGGCGGCGGCGCCGGCCGGGATGGGTCCGGGGGCGGGCGGCGCCTCGGCGGTCCAGGTCCGGGCATCGCCGATCACCTCGCCGGTGGCGCGCAGGACCACGGCCCAGCAGAGATCGAACTGCTCCGGGGTGGAGGCCTCGGCCCGGGACAGCATGGTGCGCAACCGGGTGGAGTTCTCGGCGGGACCCAGCGGGGCGTGCGAGAGATACCGGGTGACCTCCGCGTTGCCGCGGAACCGCAGCAGGGCGGCCTCGTCCCCGGCCGTCAGGGGCCGGAGAGTCAGCCGTTCGGTGGGGATGGGGTCCGGGATCATTGTCCGGAACTCTACCGCCCTGCCTGCCGCCGGTCTGTTCCGGCCGGCGGCAGGGGTGCAATACTGGCCCGAAAGTCCGAACCGCACTGTGGGGGTTGCTATGAGCCAGAGGCCAGCGTTGAGATTGTCCGGCGTCGTCCTTGACGCCCCCGATGCCCGCGAGTTGGCGGACTTCTACCGCGGCCTCCTGGGCTGGGAGCTCGGTCAGGATGAGTCCGAATGGGTCACGCTGGTCTCCCCGGACGGCGGCGCGGGGCTCTCATTCCAGAGCGACGCCGGGTACGTGCCGCCGGTCTGGCCCGCCGGGCCCGGGGCGCAACAGATGATGATGCACCTGGACATTGCCGTCGCGGATCTGGCCGAAGCCTCCACCCACGCGCAACAGGCCGGCGCGACACTGGCCGACTTCCAGCCCTAGGACGACGTGCGGGTGCATCTTGACCCGGCCGGACATCCGTTCTGCCTGTTCCTCGACGCCTGAGCCGCGGCGGACACCGACGGTGCGGGCCTCACGGAAGGCGCTGAGGACGTGGGGTAGGAAACACCCGTACCTCGGTGCGTTGATCGGCCTGGTGGTGATAGCCATCGTGAGCACCTCCGCCTGGCTGGCCCTTTCCGGGCGGGAACCAGGACCCGTCATCTTTAGCGGCCTTTCAAATGTTGTCGTCTATTGGCTGATCACCGTGGTCTATCTGCGCGCGACGCGGAAGGAGCGAAAGGAACTCGCCGGGAAGGGACAACTGCGCGCCTTTCTTCGCTACCCGGATTCTCTGCCGGGTTCCCTGAGCGGGATCTGGAATCCCGGCATCGTCACCCCCACCGAGGGAGCGCTGCGGTTCCAACCCGCCGCCTACGAGACCCGTGAATCGTCCGGGCGCTCGACGAACTTCACGGTCGCGGACGTCTCGGAGCGCTGGACGATCACCGGCAAGGACCGGAAGTACCTGCCGGCGTCGGCCGGCTACGAAGCGGTCACCCTGGCCACCGAAAAGGGGAGGGTGGAGCTCGCGGCGAGTCCGGAGTCGCTGGACCTGTTGGCAGTGATCCGCCCACCCATCGGACAGGACAATCCCGGGCCGCGCGGACACTGACCCGGGTGAGCCCCTTTCCGGTCCTGCTTCGGGCTAGCTGAGGGCGTTGCGGCGGCCCTCGAAGGCGCGGCCCAGGGTGACCTCGTCGGCGTATTCGAGGTCGCCGCCCACGGGCAGGCCGGAGGCCAGACGGGTGACAGTGATGCCGATGGATTTCAGCATCCGCGCCAGATAGGTGGCCGTCGCCTCGCCCTCCAGGTTGGGGTCCGTGGCGATGATGATCTCCTGGATCGCGCCGTCGTTGAGCCGCGTCAGCAGCTCTCGGATCCGCAACTGTTCCGGGCCTACCCCGGCGATCGGATTGATGGCGCCGCCCAGCACGTGGTATCGGCCCCGGAAGGAACGGGTGCGTTCGACGGCGAGGACATCCTTGGACTCTTCCACGACGCAGATGACCGACGGATCACGCCTCGGGTCACGGCAGATGTTGCACATCTCCTGTTCCGTGACGTTGCCGCAGACCGTGCAGAACTTCACGCGTTCCTTCACCGTGGTGATCGCCTCGACCAGCCGTTTCATGTCCTGCGGGTCGGCCTCGAGGATGTGGAAGGCCAGGCGCTGGGCGGATTTCGGCCCGACGCCGGGTAGCCTGCCGAGCTCATCGATCAGCTCCTGGACTGCACCTTCGTACACAATTTCCTCGTTCGTTGGGGGTGGCGCCGCTCAGGGCGCCGGGAGGGTTAGAAGCGCGGGGCCAGTGGGCTGCCGTCGAGGGAGCGCTCCTCGAGCAGCTTGCCGCCCAGGATGCGTTCGACGGCGGCGCGGCCGAAGACCCCCGACTCCTCGATGGTTTCATCGTCGGCGCTGGGGATGTCCTGCTCATAGGTGGCGGCGGCCGCGACGGCCCGGGCGGGCGCCTTGGCGCGTCCGGCCTCCGCCTCCGGGCTGTTCGACAGGCGCTGGTAGAGGCTCTGCCGGCCACCGGCCGGGGCGCCGACGGGCGCGGGGGCCGTCACCGGCGGGGCCGCCGTGAGGACGGCCGAGCCGCCGGTTGCCGCGGCTCCCTGCGGCGCGGCGTGCGGGAGGCTCCCGGAGGCTGGGGCCACCGGCGCGGGCGTGCTCTGCCGTGCAGGGGGCTGTGCCGTCGCGGGTTCGTAGCGGCGCGGTTCGGGTTCGGTGACGTGGAGTTCGGGTTCGGGCGTCGCTGCGGGACCGGCCACGTTGTGCCGACCCACGTTCAGCTCGGTGCCGACGGTCCACACGCCCGGGGACTGTTCGACGGCGCGGGCCCATGGATCCTGGGCGGGATCGGGCTTGGCCGTTCCGGCACCTGTACCCGCGTCCGCGGTCGTCGGAGTGGGGGCGGCAACGGGGGGGCGCTCGGCGGCCGGCGCCCGGCCGGGTGCCGGGTTGCCGCCGCTCACGGGCGTCGCGGTGGTCTGGACAGAGCCTGACGGCGACGGAGTCCAGTCTATCGGCGGCTCTTCGTCCAGCGGGGGAGCGTCCTCGTCGCGGGGCGGTCCCCAGTCGTCATCCGGGTCCGCGTACGAGCCGCTCCAGCCCTGGTCCGTGGGCGCCGGGGCGGAAGCGGGCGGCGGCTCGGGGGCGGCGGGTGCCGCGGGGGTCGATGCGGCTGAAGGTGCGGATGCCTCCGTCGAAGCGGCGCCGCGGTTTGCGGCGGGTGCAGCCGGAGCCGGCTGAGCGGGAGCGGACTGGATCGGTGCGGACTGCGAGTGCGCAGCCTGCGCCAAAGCGGAATGAGCCGGCGCAGCAACGGCGGCTTCGGCCGTCACAGGCGCTGCGGCGGCGGGCACCGGGGCAGCATCGCGTGGGGTTGCGGAGGCCGTCGCGGGCGCGGTGGCCGGGGCGGCCGCGGGGGCGAGGCCCCACGCTACATCGGCCGAGCTGGGGCCAGCAGCCTCGGGCTCAGTAGGCGCTTTTGGGTTTGGCTCAGAGCTCGCTGGGCTCTTGGACCCGCCGGCGACCGCGGTGATCTGGCAGTCGATGCCGATCGTCTTGTGGATCGCCTGGCGGAGGTTTTCGGCGTGGTCTCCGCGGCCGAAGGCCCCAGCCAGCCCGGCGGTGCTGAAGAGCAGCGTCAGGACGTGGCCCTCGACATGGCCCACCTGGGCGTTCGGTTCCACCAGGGCCCAGGTGCTCCGCTTGATCTTGGTCAGGGTCTGCAGGATTTCCGGCCAGGCGCGGCGCAGCACCTCCACATCGGGGCCCGAACCGGAGCCGGGTCCGGAAGCGGCGGGAGCGGCAGCCGGGGCGGCCTCGGCGGGCCGGGTGGCCCCCGGCGCGGCCGTCCCGGCGCGCACGGGAGCCGGGGTAGCTGCAGGTGTTGGCGCGGGAGCCGACGCCGGTGCCGGAGCCTGCGCCGGAGCCGCGGCGTTGTCGGCGCCGTCGTGGGCGGAATCCGCAGCGGCTGCCTGGCTCGGGGCCGGGGACTGGCGCGGCGGCTCGGCCGATACTGCCGAAGCAGGCACGGGAGCGGTCGACCGGGCGGCGGCGGGAGGCACCGCCTGGGTCGGGGCGGGGGCGGCCGGTTCCGGTGCCCGAACTACGGGGGCCTGGCTCTCAGCGGGTGCCTGGGCCGCGGGCGCCACTGCGGGAGCGGCAGCAGGCGGGTGTGCCGCGGCAGCGGGCACGGCTGCTGGGACGCCGCCGTCGGATCCGGCGTAGTTGAGGCGCCGCTCCACGCGGTCGATCCGGGCGGCGATGCCACGTTCGGTCTGCTCCGCGCTGGGCAGCAGGATGCGGGCGCACAGCAGTTCAAGGTGCAGCCGCGGGGAGGTTGCCCCGGTCATCTCCGTGAGCGCCGTATTGGTCACGTCCGCCGCGCGGGAGAGCTCGGCCGCGCCCAGGTTGTGCGCCTGGCTCTGCATCCGGGCGATCTGGTCCGCCGGCATGCCCCGAAGGATGGACTGGGCGCTCTCCGGCATCGCCTGGACGATGATGAGGTCGCGGAAGCGCTCCAGCAGATCCTCGACGAAGCGGCGCGGGTCGTGGCCGGTCTGGATCACGCGGTCCACGGCGCGGAACACCGTGGCTGCGTCGGCGGCGGCCACGGCCTCGACGACGTCGTCCAGCAGCGAGGCGTGCGTGTACCCCAGCAGGGCCACGGCCAGCTCGTAGTCCAGACCGTTGGGGCCGGCACCGGCCATCAGCTGGTCGAGGACCGAGAGCGAGTCACGCACCGAGCCGCCGCCGGCGCGGATCACGAGCGAGAGGACGCCCGGCGCCACCGGGACGTTCTCCTGCTGGCAGAGCTGCTCCAGGTACGCCATCAGGGGCTCCGGTGGAACCAAGCGGAACGGGTAGTGGTGGGTGCGGGACCGGATGGTGCCGATCACCTTGTCCGGCTCGGTGGTGGCGAAGATGAACTTGATGTGTTCCGGCGGCTCCTCGACGATCTTCAGCAGCGCGTTAAACCCTGCCGAGGTGACCATGTGGGCCTCGTCGATGATGAAGATTTTGTAGCGGTCCCGGACCGGCGCGTAGGTGGCCCGTTCACGCAGGTCGCGGGCGTCGTCCACGCCGCCGTGGCTCGCCGCGTCGATCTCGATGACGTCCAGGGAACCCGCGCCGCCGCGGGCCAGTTCCACGCAGCTGGGGCACACGCCGCAGGGGGTGTCGGTGGGGCCTTCGGCGCAGTTCAGGCAGCGGGCCAGGATGCGGGCGGAGGTGGTTTTGCCGCAGCCGCGCGGGCCCGAGAAGAGGTATGCGTGGTTGACGCGGTTCTTGCGCAACGCCGTCATCAGGGGGTCGGTGACGTGCTCCTGCCCGATGACATCCGCGAACGAATCAGGCCGGTAGCGGCGGTACAGGGCGGTAGTTACGGTCACGCTTAAACCCTACCAATCGGCACAGACATAAAAGACCCCTCATGCACCCGCCAGAGCCCGTTTACCCTTGCTACCTTCCGGTCCTGGGGGAGTTCAACAGGATGACGCCACATGAGGGGCCGTCGACTACTTTACCCGAGATCCCGGCCTGCCCCGAATTCGCTCCCAGGCAGGGGCCATTCACGCCCATCGGCACCCCGATTGGTCGACGGGCGGAAGTTCGGGTAGTCTAGTATCTGCTTTTGATTCAGAAGCAACTGGAGAATTCGCCTAGCGGCCTATGGCGCACGCCTGGAACGCGTGTTGGGTTAACGCCCTCGGGGGTTCAAATCCCCCATTCTCCGCGGTTGGCCCCGGTCCTATGGACCGGGGCCTTTTTGCGTCCTGGCTCCGGACCTGTCAGGCCCGGAATCCGAGACGGCGGAGCCGGGAGCGGGCGGCCAGTTCGCTCGGACCCGTCCGGCCGAGGGCCAGATGGACGACGCCGAGGGTGGCGCGGGTGATCAGCTTCACCGGCAGCGGCAGGGGCCCCAGCCGGGCGGTCCGCAGCCCGAGCAGCTCGCGGTACTCAGGTTCCAGGCTGGCCACCGCGGCGGCGAACAGCACGCGGTAGCCCGGCCGGAGGACCGGGTGCAGGGGAGGGTGGCGGATGAAATGCACGGTTTCGGCAACCATCGGCCCGGAGGTGAGCGTCCCGCCGTCGTACCAGTCGCGGAGCTCACGGCGCATCTGCCCGGCACTGACCGGGGGCGACTCAACCCCCATCAGTTCCCCGGCCTGAGCCCATTCGCGGACGTAGGCGTCCGGGCCGCCGGGAATCGCGGACCCGAACATGGTGTGCGCCGAGAGGAAAGCATCGGTGAAGGCGATGTGGATCCAGCGCAGCAGTTCCGGGTCGCTGGCCGCGTAGGACTTCATCTCTCCGGCGGCGTCCCGGTAGTCGCCTCGGACCGGTTCGTGCAGGCGCTGGACCCAGGCCGTGGCCTCTTTCGCCGCCGTCGTCGACCCGTAGGTGACGGTGAAGATCCAGCGGATGGTGCGGGCCAGGCGCCCCAACGGGTCCTCGCGGAAGTGTGAATGCTCGTGCACGCCGGTCAGGGCGCCGGGGTGGAGTGACTGCATCAGCAGTGCCCGGATCCCGGCCACGATTGCTGGCATGCCGCCGTGCACCGTCCAGACCGCCGAGCCTGGCAGGTGGTAGCCGGCGTCGTCGCCCTCCTCGAGACGGGCCACCCAGGGCGGCGCCACGTCCCGTGACCCGGTGAAGGTATGCCGGAGTTCGGCCTGGAAATTCTGCAGCATAGTGCGCATGGTCCATTCTGCGCCCGGATCCCGCCCTGCGGTACTTGGTGTTCGGCCCGCGACTACTGAGGTGCTACCCGAGTTTCAAGAAGGGTAGTTCGGACGGTTCACACCCCCTGCCGATTGTGGTCCCATGAAAAAGGTCAGCCCGCGTTATCGGCGGCTGAGGATGTGGGGTTTACATCGTGGGAAAGCACTGGGGAAACACGACCAGCGAACCAAAAACAAGAAAACGCGTCGTGGCGGTGCGCTGCCTGTCGGGAGGGTTTTGCCTCTCGCTGGCCGTGCTGACGTTCGGGGTCCATGGAGTCACCGGCGCGGGAACCGCCGTGGTCTCGGTCGGCGTGCCGGACAGGGATGTGGCGGTCAGCCCCACGTTGCGGCCCGGGGCAGTGTTCACCGCCGCGGCGGGAACGACGGCGGCCACGACGGGCGCGGCGCAGGCAGCGGCCGCCGGGGCGGTCACGGCCGCTGGCGACCCAGCCGCGGGCTTCACCACGGATCCCCGGGCGCTGGTGGCGTACTCGCGCTCCGCCGTGCTCACCGGTACCAAGGACGGCACGCCGGGGGAGCTCAACGTCGCGTCTTCCGGGTTGAAGCGGCCCGCGGAGGGCTTCCTCATGGCACCCCTCGAGGTCCTGAACCCGTCGTCGCCGTTCGGCCTGCGGACCAGCCCGCTATCCGGGGTGGCGGGGGAGTTCCACTGGGGCCAGGATTTCGCGGCGGCCTGCGGGACGCGGGTGTACGCCGCAGACGCCGGGGTGGTGCGCGCCGTGGGCTGGCACCCCTGGGGCGGCGGAAACCGGGTGGAGATCGACCACGGCAACGGCCTGATCACCACCTACAACCACCTGGAGGGGATCGCCGTGAAGAAGGGCGACTCGGTCCGGGTGGGTGAGGTGATCGCCAAGGTGGGCACCACCGGGTCCTCGACCGGCTGCCACCTGCATTTCGAGACCATCCTCAACGGAGTGCACAAGGACCCCCGGGACTGGACGTTCCTGCCCATCACGCAGACCGATCCGCTGGGCCCCCTGGAGATGACCAGTTACGCGCCCGACGCCGGGCTGCCCTCCAATGCCTCGCTGGGTTGGGCTATCCCGGTCTCCGACGATGGCCGGCACGAGGTCGCAAACGGCGCCCAGGAGATCCCCGCCGCCCTGCTGCCGCAGCTGCCCGGCTACACCGCCTCCTACTCGCCCTCGCCCTCACCGACGGCGGATGCCCTCTCACCCACGCGACCGCCACCGTCCGCTGCCGGGCAGGCGCCCGGCACCTCGGCGCCGGTGACCTCCGAGCCGGTCACCGGGGCTCCGCCGGCGACCGGCACCACGACCGGGTCCCCGACTACGAGTACGCCGCCTGCAAGCACCACGCCGCCGGGGACAACGCCCCCGCCCACCACCCCTCCGCTCGGCTCGGAGCCGCCGTCCACACCGCCGCCGGTGACCACGCCGCCTGCGCCCCCGGCGACTACCCCGGCCCCGCCGCCGGTGACGGAGGCCCCGCCGCCTGTGGTGACCCCGCCGCCGGTCGTGGAGGTCCCCCCTCCGCCGCCGCCGGTGGTCGAGCCGCCTCCGCCGCCACCGCCCGTCGTCGAGGTGCCCCCGCCGGCCCCTGCGCCGCCGCCGGTGGTCACACCGCCGCCGGTGACCTCGCCGGCCCCGGAACTCACCGCCCCGCCCGTCACCGCGGATCCCGCGCCGAGCGGCACTCCGGCCCCCACCGGCACGGTCACCCCCTGACCGCCTGACTCCCGGCCCCTTGGCCCTCCGGCGGACGGCCACCCATACCGCCGCCCGTCGGCGTCGAATTACGGTTGTGACCACGCCGGGCTATGCTTCCGGCACGCCGACTCGACGCCCGGGAGGACCCCGCCATGACCGACCTTTTCTCCGTTCCGCTCACCCTCAACGACGGCACCGAAACGGACTTCGGCCGCTACCGTGGGCAGGTGGTGCTGGTGGTGAACGTTGCCTCGCAGTGCGGCTTCACGCCCCAGTACGCCGGCCTGCAGGCCCTGCACAACAAGTTCGAGGACGAGGGGTTTACCGTGCTGGGCGTGCCCTGCAACCAGTTCGCCGGCCAGGAACCGGGCAGTGACGCGGACATCGCCGAGTTCTGCGATCGGAACTTCGGCGTCACCTTCCCGCTGACCGCCAAGGCCGACGTGCGGGGCAAGAACCAGCACCCGCTTTACGCCCGCCTCACCAAGTTCAAGAAGGGCCTGCTGCCGGGCTTGGTGAAGTGGAACTTCGAGAAATTCCTGATCAACCGCGACGGCGAGATCGTCGCCCGGTTCGCCCCCACCGTGGAACCGGATGCCCCGGAGGTGATCGAGGCGGTGCAGGCCGCGCTCGCCTAAGGCACCGGTCGGGACCCTCGGCCCGCAAGGGCCCGAGGGGCCTATCCTTACGCGTCATCCCGTCCTAGACTGGCCGGACCCTCCGACGTTCGGGCCGGTTCGCGGCTTTCTTGCGGCGCCCGCCGGCAGCGTTATCGACGCTGGCCAGGAGGGTGCATCAGAACGCTTCGTGAATCACAACTGGGCACTCAGCATTGGGGTCCGTGAAACCAGGAGGAAAGTGATGACAGGAAACAAAGCCGTTGCCTACAAGGGGCCAGGAAAAGTCGAACTCATCGACATTGACTACCCCACTTTCGAACTCAAAGACGGACCAGGCGTCAATCCGGCCAACGTCGGCCGGCAGGTGCGCCACGGCGTCATCCTCAAGACCGTCGCGACGAACATCTGCGGATCGGACCAGCACATGGTCCGCGGCCGCACTACCGCCCCCGCCGACCTGGTGCTGGGCCACGAGATCACCGGCGAGGTCGTCGAGGTCGGGCCCGACGTCGAGTTCATCAAGGTCGGCGACATCTGTTCGGTGCCCTTCAACATCGCCTGTGGACGCTGCCGCAACTGCAAGGAACGCAAGACCGGCATCTGCCTGAACGTCAACCCCGACCGGCCCGGAAGCGCCTACGGCTACGTGGACATGGGCGGCTGGGTGGGCGGCCAGGCAAACTACGTCCTCGTCCCGTACGCGGACTGGAACCTGCTGAAGTTCCCGGACCGGGACCAGGCCCTCGAGAAGATCATGGACCTGACCATGCTCTCGGACATCTTCCCCACCGGCTTCCACGGCGCCGTGACCGCGGGCGTCGGCGTCGGATCCACCGTGTACGTCGCAGGCGCCGGGCCGGTGGGCCTCGCAGCCGCCACCAGCGCGCAGCTGCTCGGCGCCGCCGTCGTCATCGTCGGCGACATGAACGAGGACCGGCTCAAGCAGGCCCGGAGCTTCGGCTGCGAGACGGTCGACCTGTCCAAGGGCGGACCGGCCGCGCAGATCGAGCAGATCCTGGGTGTCCCCGAGGTGGACTGCGGCGTGGACGCGGTCGGCTTCGAGGCCAAGGGCCACGGACACGACGCCAAGGAAGCGCCGGCCACGGTGCTGAACTCCCTGATGGACATCACGGCCGCCGGCGGCGCGCTCGGCATCCCCGGGCTCTACGTCACCGGCGACCCGGGCGGCATCGACGAGGCGGCCAAGAAGGGTGCGCTCTCGCTCAGCCTCGGTACTGGCTGGGCCAAGTCGCTGAGCTTCACCACCGGCCAGTGCCCGGTGATGAAGTACAACCGCGGCCTGATGATGGCGATCCTGCATGACAGGGTCCACATCGCCAAGAACGTCAACGCCAAGGCGATCGCCCTGGAGGACGCACCGAAGGGCTACGCCGAGTTCGACGCCGGCGCCGCCACCAAGTACGTGCTGAACCCGAACGGCTACCTCAGCTAGGGCCCGTCCCACCGGGTGATCTACGGTCCGGCGGCCTCCTTCCTGCACCAGGGTGCGCAGGTAGGAGGCCGCCGGATTACTTAATCCGCACGCGTAGCCGTGCCCGTTTTCAAAGCTGCCTACCTGAGTTTGCCCACGTCCAGCCGGAAATCTGGTTGGATAGAAGGTACTGAGAGGGATCGCTGGGGGGACCGCCTCCACCCAACCAGGAAGGTTGCAATGGAGCTCATCGAGGCCGAGCACCCACGGCCACGCCATTTCCTACTCCACGTCAGTGACGCGCACCTGCTGGGCGGTTCCGACCCGCTGCACGGCGTCGTCGACAGCGAGGCCCACCTGCGCCAGCTTTTCGAGGAAGTCCGAGCCTCCGGCGCGCGCCCGGAGGCGGTGATTTTCACCGGTGACCTGGCCGACCGCGGGGAGGCCGACGCCTACGCCAAGCTGCGCCGGATCGTCGAACCCGCCTGTGAGGCCATGGGCGCGAAGATCATCTGGGCCATGGGCAACCACGACGACCGGGCCAACTTCCGTACCGGCCTGCTCGACGAACCCGCCCACGACGCCCCGGTGGACCGCAGCTACTTCCTGGACGGGTTGCGGATCATCACCATGGACACCTCGGTGCCCGGCTTCCACCACGGCGCCCTCAGCCCCGAACAGCTCGACTGGCTCGCCGCGGAGCTGGCCACACCGGCTCCGGACGGCACCATCCTGGCTTTGCACCACCCGCCCGTCCCGTCCGTGCTGGACCTGGCGGTGCTGGTGGAACTGCGCGGCCAGGCGGCCCTCGCCGCGGTGCTCCGGGGCACGGACGTGCGCACCATCCTTGCCGGGCACCTGCACTATTCGACGTCGGCCACGTTCGCCGGCATCCCCGTCTCGGTGGCCTCCGCGACCTGCTACACCCAGGACCTGAACGTCCCAGTGGGCGGCAGCCGCGGCCGGGACAGCGGCCAGGCGTTCAACCTGGTCCACGTCTATGAGCACACCATCGTGCACTCGGTGGTCCAGCTGGGCGAGGTGCTGCCGCCGGTGGGAGAGTTCGTCACGGCGGAGGAAGCCACCCGGCGGATCGCCGCGGCCGGCATCCGCATCCCGGACCAGGGCCGGCCGGAGAACCCGTCGTCCTCCGGGGACCGGAGCATGACGTTCCTGAACTAGGCCTCCGCCCCAAGGTCAGCCGGTCCGGGAACGTCCCGGTTACTTCTCCCAGGGGGCCTTGATCGGGAAGTACTTCTCCAGGAAGTCCGTCACGATCTCGGCGCGCTCCTCGGCGGGGACCTCCGGGAAGCTGCCGTCGTTGAGGCAGAAGAAGTTCATATTCCGCTTGGAGAGGAGCTTGGGCAGGTAGTTCAGTCCCGCCCGGGCGGTGGTGTCCACGTACCGCACCTTGGCCGACGTCTGGGTCACGGCCCGGCCGGTCAGCAGCGCGTAGTAGTGGTAGAACGAGTTCGTCACCGAGATGTTGTCCGCGGCACGGAACCGGCTGGCCGCCGTACGGGCGAACTCCTCCGGGAACTCCTGCTCCATTTGGGCGGTCACGCTGCGGCGCAGCGGCGCGGCCGTGTGCTCCAGGTGGCGCGTGGTGATCCGGCCGAAGCGGTTCCACAGCAGCTTCCGGTTCACCCGGGCCGCGTTCTCGAACCCGCTCCGCTCGGCGTCGTTGTCGCCCAGGCCGATCCGGGTCTCCGCCTCGATGAACTTGGTGATGCCGCCCGGGGTGAAGAACATGTCCGGGCCCACGGTCCGGCCGAAGAACATGTCGTCATTGGAGTACAGGTAGTGCTCGGAGAGGCCCTCGATGTGGTGGAGCTGGCTCTCGACCGCCTGCGAGTTGTGCGTGGGGAGCACCGACGTGTCGGCGAAGAACTCCTCGCTGCGCACGATCGTCACGGCGGGGTGGTCGGCCAGCCATTCCGGGGCGGGGGAGTCCGTGGCGACGAAGATCCGCCGGATCCACGGGGCGAACATGTACACGGACCGGAGCGCGTACTTCAGCTCGTTGATCTGCCGGAAGCGTGCCTCGTGGTCGTCGCCCTCACCGACGACGACGCCGGCCATCCGGGCCTTGCGCGCGGCGATGTACTCCGGGGAGGAGCCGTCCACCCAGGAGAAGACGATGTCGATGTCGAAGTTGATGTCGCTGGCGTGGTCGGCGAACATGTTCTCGATCGTGGGCCAGGTGTGGCCGTAGCGTTCGACCGTGCCGCGCACCGCGTCCTGGGCCAGCAGGGTCCGGCGGGTCAGGGAGTTCTCGATCGGCAGGATCAGCTGGTCGCCCTCGAAGCTCCAGAGTTCCAGCTGCACGCCCGCGGAGGCGCCGAATTCGAGGCCGCCGTTGGGTTCCACGCAGGGCCGGTAGAGCCGGAAGATCCGGGCCTGGCGGTTCGGCGAGAGCTCGCCGTCGGCCACCAGGACAGAGGACTTCTTCTTGGCGTCCACGGTCATGGAGTAGAACGGCTCGTCCCGGCAGGCCTCCACCAGGGCGGCGCGCAGTTCCCGGCGGTTCTTCCAGTCCACGGCGATCACCGGGCGGTGGTTGTTGCCCCGGACCAGCAGGTAATCGATGTCGGCACGGACCAGCACCTCACGGACGAACAACAGGTCCTCGACCATCGACTGGTACGGGGTGCGGTTTTCATTGATCAGCGCGTAGCGGCCGTGCCTGCGGACAATGTCGCTGCGCGTTCGGAACCTGGCGACGGCTGCCGCTGATGTGACCTCGGCGTGGGCGTGGTCGTCCTCGGTGGCCTGGCTGCCGTAGTAAATCTCGTCCTGGATCAATGCGTCGGTGATGTCGATTCTCCGTTTTCCTGACTGGTCTTCGTGCTGGCCGCTTTGCT
Organism: Arthrobacter sp. NPDC080086; assembly: GCF_040702285.1. Taxonomy (NCBI): domain Bacteria; kingdom Bacillati; phylum Actinomycetota; class Actinomycetes; order Micrococcales; family Micrococcaceae; genus Arthrobacter; species Arthrobacter sp. NPDC080086. Next base: position 13,668 of record NZ_JBFBKP010000042.1, on the reverse strand, counting down.
ACTCGCATGATATCGCGGGCCGCCAAAACGGGCCGTCACACCGGCTCCGTATCAGCCGGCCAGGGCGGCCCGCCAGTGCCGCAGGAAGGCCGCGCCGGCGTCGTCGTGGATGACGTCCGCGCCCAGCCCGAGGTCCGCCGCGGTGAGCACCTCGTAGGGCTTGACCGGGATGCCGTCCGCCGGCCGGACATCCACGTGCTTGACCGGGTGGTCGTTGTGGAAGAGCCAGTCGGCCATGGCGTAGTCGGTCCGGGAATCGCCCACGGTCCGCCACGCCTGCGGGGTGATGCCCTGGGCGGCCAGCAGTTCGACGGCGCGGCTGGCGCCGAGGTCTTTGCCGAGCCGGACGGACTCGATGTCGGTGGAGATGATGGTGGGGTCGACGCGGTAGTCGATCGCGTCGTCGCTGTCCGGGACGTGGCGGTCCAGCCGGACGACGCCGAGGCCGTGCCGCTGCATCAGGTCCATGGCGTCGGCGTCGAACAGCGCCTGTTCGGCGCGGTAGTCGGCGTTGGCGACGTCGACGTGCTGCTCCACCGAGACCATGGCGCGCTTGGTTTCGTCGAAGAACATGTGCGCCGCGTAATCCTCGGCCACGAGCCGACGGACGTCGTCGCCGAACGCGGCCGGGACGGCGAGGGCGTCATCGACGTGGACGGTGCCGGGGCCAGCCGCCGTGTAGCTGAACCAGACGGCGCCCTTCTCGCAGATCGCGTGGACGGTCAGGCCGGCGGGCATGCCTGCGGCGAGCATCGGGTCCATGACCTGCTCGCGGATGAAGGCGTCCGAGCGGCCGGTGTTGAAGATGACGGGGATGCCGGCGGCGGCGAGGGCCAGCAGGTCGGCGATGATGCCGGGGGTGACGGTGCGGGTGACGGGGCTTGCGATGGGGCCGTCGACGTCGAGCAGCAGGGCCAGCGGCGGGGTGGAAGCCTCGGAATCTCTCATGCCTTCATTCTCTCAGCCGTGCAGGGGGCCGCGGATGGTCACTGTTTGGCCACAACCTCCGGCGCCGGGGCTCCTTGGATTCCCCTGACCCGGGTTGTTCCATAGGCTTGCATGGTGATCTTCAAAGCTGTGGGCGAGGGACGCCCTTACCCCGACCATGGTTTCCATACGCCCAAGGACTGGGCGGCACTGCCGCCGCGCCCCGTCCGGCTGGACGAACTTGTGACCACCAAGCGCACCCTGGACCTCGAGGCCCTCTTGGCCGAGGATTCCACCTTCTTTGGCGACCTTTTCCCGCACGTCGTGGAGTTCCGCGGGGTGCTGTACCTCGAGGACGGGCTGCACCGGGCCGTCCGCACCGCGCTGCACCAGCGCACCGCCATCCACGCCCGTGTCCTGGTGGTCAATGGCTAGGAAGCCGCAGGACCCGACGGTTCTGCATGGGCATCATGTGGTGACGGGCTCGGACCTGCGGGCCACGTTTGTCGAAGAGGACGAACTCGAGAACCCGGACCGGATGCGGCGCCGGATCCTCCACGGGGTGGTCCTGGTGCTGCTGGTGGGGCTGCTGGTTGCCGCCGTGGTGGTGGCGATGGCCATCCAGAACGGCCAGATCAAGATTCCGACGGCGGAGCGGAGCCACGCCGCGGTCTCGGCCTGCCCCGAGGCCACCTACGACTACGTTCCGCACGAGAAGATCCGGCTTAACGTCTATAACTCCACCAACCGGCCGGGGCTGGCGAAGACCGTGGCGGATGAGCTGGTGGCAAGGAAGTTCGCCGTCGGTACGGTGGGCAACACCGAGTCCGGCTTCCACGGGGTGGCGCTGGTGGTGTCGGGCGCGGCGGGCCAGTCCTCGGCCTTCAGTGTCCAGCGGAACCTGCCCGGCTCCGACTACGTCCAGGACGGCCGCACCGACGCGACCGTGGACGTGATCCTGACCGGTGACTTCAAGGACCTGGCCAAGCCGGAGCTGGTCGACCAGACCCCGGGCAAGCTCAGCTGCCCGCGGGAGACCCGTCGCGAGGCGGATGCCCCGGCGACGCCGGTGGTCCCGTCCGTCGTGCCGGCCAGCCCCAACCCCTAGCGGGATATCGCCAATTTCACTGGACCGTCGAACCCGCTGAACTGTCAGGCCGAGACGCGCACGGGCTGCCCGGCGTCGTCGAACCGCGCGCCCGCGCCGAGCTGGACGAACCGAACCGTCCGCGCGATCCGTGCTTCCGCCTCGGGATCCGCCCCGGCCCCGTCGCCGCGGGCGGCGCTGGAGGAGAGCGTTCCGTGGATCAGCTGGGCGAGCTGCCCGATGTCCGCGTCCGGAAGGTAGTGCTGGGCGACGCCGTCGCGGAGGATGTCCTGCAGCAGGACGCTGAGTTCGCCCACGTGGTCCGCCAGCTTCGCGAAGGATGCGGGGGAGAGGACGGCGGCCATCGCCGGGCCCGGCGGCAGGTGCCGGCGGCTGAGGTCCGCCACCTGCGCGCGGACGTATAGCGCCAGGCGGTCCACCGGGTTGTCCAGGCCGGCCAGTGCCTCGCGGAGCTCCACCAGGAAACGCTCGGTCTCGTCCAAGGCGTAGGCGATGAGGAGCTCTTCGATGTCCGCGTAGTAATTGTAGACGGCGGTGCGGCCGATCTGGGCGTGCCGGGCGACGTCGGTCATGGTCAGCCCGGGGAGCCCGTGCGTGAAGAGGAGCTCGCCGAAGGCGGTGAGGATCCGCCGCTGGGTCTCGGCGCGTTGGGCGGCGTTGCTCGCGGCCGTAATCCTGGGCATACGGACACTTTAGCGCGATCTGTCAGTAAAGTTCCGGCGGGCTGCTCGTCAGCCCTCCCACCCCGCCGTCGGCCCTCTGCTCGTGACGCGGAAATATCACTTGCCGGAAACGCCGCCGAAACGTGGGCGGGGCAAGCTGGGGACCATGGGAGCCCCGACGGCGGGGCGGACGCTGGGGAGGAGCATTTTTATGGAGGACAACGGGACGGCCGTGACGACGTGCGCGGAGCTGTCGGTGGGGGACGACGTCGAGGCCTGGCACAACGGCAGGCTTTTCCACCGCGGTCGGGTGACCCAGACGGTGCCCCTGATGGAGCTCTTCTGGATCCTCGATTCCCGGACCGGGGCGCGGAAGCTGCTGGACGTCGAGGCACTGGACATCATCCGGTGCGTACCGGATGCGGCGGGCCGCGCCGTGGATCTGGCACAGCCCGCCTGAGGGTCGCTTAGCCTGACGGTTGCTTAGATTGCGCAGCCGTCCGGGCCGCAGACCGCACCGTCGGCGCCGGCGGCGTCAACCATCACTAGCGGCTGGCTCTCCTGCCAGGCCTGGTCAAGGGCCGCGCTGAACGTCTCGGCCGGCTGGGCGCCCGAAATTCCGTACTTCCGGTCGATCACGAAGAACGGCACGCCGCTCACGCCCAGAGCCCGGCCCTCAGCGATGTCGTTGCGGACGGCGTCGGAGTACTTATCGGTGGTGAAGAGTTCGTCGACCTCGGCGGCGTCAATCCCGAGCTCGAGGCCCAGCGAGGTGAGGTAGGACCGGTTGCCGATGTCCTGGCCGTGCTCGAAGTGGTCGCTGAGCAGCCGTTCCTTGGCGACATCCTGCTTGCCGTGGGCCGCCGCGAGGTGGATCAGGCGGTGGGCCGCAAAGCTGTTGGCCACCACCACGTCGCCAAACTTGTAGTTCAGCCCTTCCCCGGCGGCCTGCGCGGCCACGTGGTCGAACATGCCGGCGACCTGCTGCGGGTCCAGGCCCTTCCGGGTGCTCAAGTAGTCCAGCTCGGTGCCGTCATAGTGCTCCGGCAGACTCGGGTCCAGCTGGAAGCTGCGCCACTGCACCTCCACGGAATCGCGGTGCGGGAAGGCGGCCAGGGCGGTTTCGAAACGACGCTTGCCGATGTAGCACCAAGGGCACGCGACGTCGGACCAAATCTCAATCTTCATGCTCTCGACAACCGCGATGCCCCTCGGGGCATTCCCGGACGACGACGGCGGAGCGGCTCAGTCCGCGAGCGGACGCTCCAGCACGAAGTCGTGTTCCACAGTGTCGCCCAGGCGGAAGGACTTGGTGCCTACCTGCCGGAAACCGGACTTTTCGTAGAACCGGATGGCCCGTGCGTTCTGGCTGTTGACCCCCAGCCAGAGCCCGCGGGCACCGGTGGCGGCCGCGGCGGCGACGCTGGCCCGCATCAGCTCGGCGGCCGCGCCGACGCCGTGGTGGTCCGGGTGCACGTAGCACTTGCTGAGTTCGGCGGCCGGGGTGAGGCCCAGGGCGGAGGCCACGTCCGGATCCTGCGTCGGCCGGTCCACCAGCAGGCTGTAGCCGCGCAGGGCGCCGTCGACGTCGAGGACCAGCACCGTCACGTCCGGGTCGGCGAGGTAGTCCCGGAAATTCCGCTCGCTCAGGGTGTTGGCAATGTGCGCCGCAATGTCCTCCGGCCGCGACTCGGGCGGGCAGGCGAGCGGGAAGGTGACGGCGGCCAGCCCGGCCAGGGCGCCGGCGTCCGCGGGGATGGCTTTCCGGATCAGGTGGGTCATAGCAAAACCCTAGTCCCGGTGTCGGGCGATGAGTCAGTCGAACGGGTACGGCCGGTGCCGGGTGCGTCATCTGGCCGCGGCGGGGGCCCGGCACCGGGACGCCGTGATAGCAATGGGATTGATGAAAACATATTTCAGCCGGCCCGTCACGGCTCCGACCGAAGGTGCCCGCCCCGGGCGGGTGCTGTCGTGATGGCCGCCGCCAGACAGCCCAAGGCCTGGCTGATCATGCTGGCGATCGGACTGATCGCCCTGAACATGCGCGGCCCGTTCGTCGCGGTCGCCCCCGTGGTGCAGAACATGCGTACCGACCTGGGCTTCTCGCCGGTGGAAATCGGCTTCCTGACCGGCATCCCCGTGCTGTGTTTCGCCCTCGCGGCCCCGCTGGCCTCGCTGACCGGGCGGAAGCTGGGGCCCGAGTTTGCCGTGACACTGACCCTGCTGGGTGTGCTGCTCGGCGTCGTCGTCCGCTCCTCCGGCGGCGGCGCGCTGGTGATGCTCGGCACCGTGATCCTGGGCATCGCCATCACGATCGGCAACATCGTGGTGCCGCTGATCATCCGCCGCGACTTCAGCCCCGCACGGCAGGGTGCCGCCATGGGTACCTACACCGCGGCCCTGAACATCGGCTCTTTCGTGACCTCGATGGTGACCGCCCCGCTGGCCGAATGGCTCGGCTGGCGCCCGGCAATCGCGGCCTGCGCGCTGTTCGCCCTCGCCGCCGCCGCGGTCTGGGCGCTCGCCGTCGGGCGCCGCTCGATCCGCCCGGAAGCGATCCCCGGCTCGGACCCCGCCAAGGCAACCGGCGCACCGGCCTCACCCTGGATCACCGTGGCCCTGACGGCGGGCTTCGCCGGCCAGGCCTTCTCCTACTACGGCGTTACCGCCTGGCTTCCCAGCCTGCTGGCCGACGAAATCGGCCTGGCCCCCTCCGCGGCCGGCGCCGGCTCCTCGCTGTTCCAGATCCTGGCGATTGCCGGTGGCCTGGGCGTGCCGCTGGCGGCGCGATTCGCGTCGACGACGACGGTGGGGCTCACCCTGGGCGCCCTGTGGCTGACCGTTCCCGTGGGTCTGCTGCTGGCCCCGCAGCTGTGGTGGCTGTGGTCCGCCCTCGGCGGCGTGGCCCAGGGCGGCGGCATCACCCTGATCTTCATCGCCATCATTCAGCTGGCGCGCGACCAGGCCTCCGCGGGCCGGCTCTCCGCTATCGTCCAAGGCGCCGGCTACTCCTTCGGCGCCGTGGCCCCCACCCTGATGGGCTTCGTCCACGGCGTCTCGGCCTCCTGGACCGGACCGCTGCTGATGATCCTCGGCTCCGTGGCCATGTTCAACATCGGCTGCGCCCTCTCCCTGCGGCACATCCCGAAGGCCGCGCACTAGGAACCAACACGTCAGGCCCACGACCCGGGTTCGGGTCATGGGCCTGACGTATCCGTTCGACGCCGTTGTCGGGCGGGAAGGGGTTCCGTTGCCGGGCTGCCGCCCCGGATTTCGGGGGGCCTGTTGCGAAGGGCGTGGCGGCCCGGCGGACGGAATTCTGTGCGGGCGATCCTGTGCGGGCCCGCAGGTTAGGCGGCCACCAGGTCCGCTGCCTTGATGGCCGAGTCGGCACCGTCGCGGGCCTCGTGCAGATACCGGTCGTAGGCGGGCAGGGTCAGGAAGGCCGGGAACTCGTTGCTGAGGGTGACCTCCTCGAAGATGTCGCGGGCGTCGGCGAACCGGTCCCCTTCGAAGCGTTCCAGCTTCGCGAATTCCTCGTCCAGCATGTCCTCGATCCAGTCGCGGGTGATGACGTCGCCCTGGTCCGTGATGGCCCGGGAGAAGATCCACTGCCACAGCTGCGAGCGGGAGATCTCGGCGGTGGCGGCGTCCTCCATCAGGTTGTGGATGGCCACTGCGCCGTTACCGCGGAGCCAGGATTCGATGTAGCGGATGCCCACCTCGATGTTGATCCGCACGCCGCGTTCGGTGATGGTGCCGGTGGTGGAGGCGATGTCGATCAGGGCGCGGTCGTCGGGGGTGACGTCCTCGCGGAGCCGGTCCAGCTGGTGCGGGCGTTCGCCGAGGACGCCGTCGAACACCTCGCGGCACACCGGCACCAGGTCCGGGTGCGCCACCCAGGAGCCGTCGAAGCCGTCGGCAGCGTCGCGGGTCTTGTCGGCACGGACCTTCTCCAGGGCGATGGCGTTGGCCGCCTCGTCCTTGCGGTTGGGGACGGCCGCGGCCATCCCGCCGATCGCCACGGCGCCGCGCTTGTGGCAGGCGCGCACCAGCTGTTCGGTGTAGGCCCGCATGAACGGCTGGGTCATGGTGACCTGGTCACGGTCCGGCAGGACGAACCGCGGGCCCCGGGTCCGGAAGTTCTTGATCAGCGAGAAGATGTAGTCCCAGCGGCCGGCGTTCAGCCCGGCGGCGTGCTCGCGCAGTTCGTAAAGGATCTCCTCCATCTCGAAGGCGGCGGTGATGGTCTCGATCAGCACGGTGGCGCGGATGGTGCCCTGCGGGATGCCCAGCAGGTCCTGGGCCAGGATGAAGATGTCGTTCCAGAGCCGGGCCTCGAGGTGGTTTTCGATCTTCGGCAGGTAGAAGTAGGGGCCCTTGCCCTGGGCCATTAGCCGCCGGGCGTTGTGGTAGAAATGCAGGCCGAAGTCGACGATCCCGCCGGCCACCGGCACGCCGTCGATCAGCATGTGCTTCTCCGGCAGGTGCCAGCCGCGGGGACGGACCACGATGGTGGGCAGTTCCTCGGCGGGGCGCAGCTTGTACTCCTTGCCCTCGGGGGAGGTGAAGTCGATCCGGCGCTCCAGGACGTCGGTGAGGTTCAGCTGGCCCTGGATGACGTTGCGCCACGACGGCGTGGAGGCGTCCTCCATGTCCGCTAGCCAGACCTTCGCGCCGGAGTTCAGCGCGTTGATGGCCATCTTCTTGTCCACCGGGCCGGTGATTTCGACGCGGCGGTCCTCCAGCCCGGGTGCCGGGGGAGCGACCCGCCACTCGGGGTCGTTGCGGATGGCGGCGGTTTCCGGGAGGAACCGGGGATCCTGGCCGCGGGTGATCTGCTGGCGCCGGTCTCGCCGGGCCTGCAACAGCTCCTGCCGCCGCTCCGCCGTCGCCCGGTGCAGCTTGGTGATGAAGGCCAGCGCGTCCGGCGTCAGGACCTCGCTCTGCCGGCAAATCGGCTGGGCGGTCAACGTGATGCCGTTGATGGTGAAGTTGTCAGTGAAGCTGTTCATTTCATTTGCTCCTCAATGCAAGAAGGAAGTTCGACGGCGGTTGGTGACGTACGCACGAGGTCGAAGGTGCCGGTGTTGCGGCAGCCTGCGTAAAAGGGGCCCTGCGGCCGGCGTCGTCCTCGCTCAGCGAGGTCGAGGCCGGCCGTGGGGAATAGCAGGCAGAGCAACGCCGGACCGAAGGCCGGACGCAAGCGCCGCCGTCGTAAGCGTTAGTGGAACTGGCCTTCTTCGGTGGATCCCACCAGGGCCAGGGTGGATGCGTTCGGGTTGAGCGCGGTGGCGATGTCGTCGAAGTATCCGGTGCCGACTTCGCGCTGGTGCTTGGTGGCGGTGTAGCCGCGTGCTTCGGAGGCGAATTCCTTCTCCTGCAGCTCGACGTAGGCGCTCATGCCTTCCCGGGCGTAGCCGTGGGCGAGGTCGAACATCGAGTAGTTCAGGGCGTGGAAGCCGGCCAGGGTGATGAACTGGAAGGTGAAGCCCATGGCGCCGAGTTCGCGCTGGAACTTGGCGATGGTGTCGTCGTCGAGGTGCTTGCGCCAGTTGAACGACGGCGAGCAGTTGTAGGAGAGCATCTGGTCCGGGAACTCGGCCTTGACGGCCTCGGCGAACTTGCGGGCCAGGGCGAGGTCCGGGGTGCCGGTCTCCATCCAGATCAGGTCGGAGTACGGGGCGTAGGCCTTGGCGCGGGCGATGCAGGGTTCGATGCCGTTGCGGACCTTGTAGAAGCCCTCGGCGGTGCGCTCGCCGGTGATGAATTCCTGGTCCCGCTCGTCGACGTCGGAGGTGATCAGGGTGGCTGCCTCGGCGTCGGTGCGGGCGATGACGACGGTGGGGGTGCCGGCGACGTCGGCGGCCAGGCGGGCCGCGTTCAGGGTGCGGACGTGCTGCTGGGTGGGGATGAGGACCTTGCCGCCGAGGTGGCCGCACTTCTTCTCCGAGGCGAGCTGGTCTTCCCAGTGCACGCCCGAGGCACCGGCCTGGATCATGGACTTCATCAGCTCGTAGGCGTTCAGCGGGCCGCCGAAGCCGGCCTCGGCGTCGGCGACGATCGGGACCATCCAGTCCTCGACGGTCTGGATGCCCTCGGAGAACTCGATCTGGTCGGCGCGGAGCAGGGCGTTGTTGATGCGACGGACCACGGTGGGAACCGAGTTAGCCGGGTACAGCGACTGGTCCGGGTAGGTGTGGCCGGAGTTGTTGGCATCCGCGGCGACCTGCCAGCCTGATAGGTAGATGGCGCGGAGGCCGGCCTTGACCTGCTGCACGGCCTGGTTGCCGGTCAGGGCGCCGAGGGCGTTGGTGTACTTGCCTTCCTTGTGCTCCCCGGTGAGCTGCTTCCACAGCTTCTCGGAGCCGCGGCGGGCCAGGGTGTGTTCTTCGGAGACCCGGCCGCGGAGGCGGACGACGTCGGCGGCCGAGTAGTCCCGAGTGACACCTTCCCAGCGCGGGTTGGCAGCCCACTCGAGCTCCAGGGCGGCAGCCTGCTCGGTGGCGGAGTCCTGGGCGGACGGCTGCTGGTTGGGCTCAAATGCTGCGGTCATTACTGATCTCCTTTGATGGCCCGGGCCGGTGGGGCCGCCTCTTCGCGGGGACCCGCCGGATATTCCGGAGCGGTGAAACTTTCTGTGGGATCTACTTTTCTGCAGTTCCAAGAGGCTTTCTAGACGAAACCTCTGGAAAGAAATGCAGTTCTTCCCGTATTCTCAAAAAATGCATCCGAGCAGCTGGAACCGGCAGACCGCAGCCCCCGCCCTCCCCGCCGAACCCGAGGTGGACGTGATCAGCATGGGCCGCCGCGTCCGGCACCTGCGCAAGGCGGCCGGCCTGACCCTGGACGACCTGAGCGCCGCCGTCGGCACCGCCCCCAGCCAGCTGAGCCTGATCGAAAACGGCAAGCGCGAACCCAAGCTGGGGCTGCTGCAGCACCTGGCCTCGGCGCTGGGCGTCAGCATCGACGAACTGCTCGGCGCGGAGCCGCCCAACCGGCGCGCGGCCCTCGAAATCGAGCTGGAACGCTACCAGCGCAGCCCGCTCTATGAATCCCTGAACCTGCCCAAAATCCGCATCAGCTCGCGGCTGCCGATGGATGTGCTGGAGTCGATGGTGGGCCTGCAGCACGAGCTGGAGCGACGGCTCAACGAGCAGGTGGCCACCCCCGAGGAGGCCCGCCGGGCCAACGGCGAACTGAGGGCCATGATGCGGGAGCGGAACAACTACTTCCCCGAGTACGAGGCGGAGGCGCAGAAGGTCCTCGCGGCCGTGGGCCACACCTCCGGTCCGCTGTCCCACCACGTCATCGCTGACATCGCCGCGCACCTGGGTTTCAGCCTGCACCACGTCGGTGACCTGCCGCATTCCACCCGGTCCGTGACGGACCTGAAGAACCGCAGAATTTACCTCACGCAGAACGCCCGCAGCGATCACGACCCCCGGTCGGTGCTGCTGCAGGCCCTGGGCCACTACGTCCTGGGCCACCAGACGCCCACCAACTACGGGGACTTCCTGATGCAGCGGGTGGCCACGAACTACTTCGCCGCGGCGCTGCTGCTGCCGGAGAAGGCCACGGTGGAGTTCCTGCAGCGGGCCAAGCAGGCCAAGGAAATCGCCGTCGAGGACATCCGGGATGCCTTCGCCGTGTCCTACGAGACGGCCGCGCACCGCTTCACCAACCTCGCCACCGAGCACCTGGACCTGCGCACCCACTTCCAGAAGACCCACAAGAGCGGCATCATCTACAAGGCCTACGAGAACGACGGCGTGACGTTCCCGCAGGACCACACCGGCGCCATCGAGGGCCAGCCGTCCTGCCGGAACTGGACCTCGCGCGTGGTGTTCGATGTCCCGGACAAGTTCAGCGCCTACAACCAGTACACGGACACCCCCGCCGGGACCTACTGGTGCACGGCCCGGACCGAGCGCTCCGCAAACGGCGAATTCTCGCTCTCCGTGGGGGTGCCCTACGCGCAGGTGAAGTGGTTCCGCGGCCGGGACACCACCGAGCGGTCCAAGTCCACTTGCCCGGACGAGAGCTGCTGCAAGCGCCCGCCCGCCGCCCTGGCCTCGGAGTGGGCCGGCAACGCCTGGCCCTCGGCCCGCGCCCACTCGCACCTGCTCGCCGCCATGCCGCCCGGCGCCTTCCCCGGCGTGGACGAGACCGAGGTCTACTCCTTCCTGCAGGCCCACTCCGGTTCCTGACGCTCCCAGCCCTCCTCCCGACGCTCCCTCACGTTCGGGGAAGGTTTGTCGGCGGGGCGACTATTGTGGCCAGTGTCAGCTCATCGACTTACACCCCGGGAGCGTGCACTATGGCCAAGGAACTTGCCACCCAGCTTGTCGAACAACTCCAGGCTGCCGGCGTGCAGCGGATTTACGGGATCGTGGGCGACAGCCTCAACCCGATTGTGGACGCCGTCCGGAAGACCGGCGGGGCCGCGAAGGGCGGCATCGACTGGATCCACGTCCGGCATGAGGAGGCCGCCGCGTTTGCCGCCGCGGCCGAGGCCCAGCTGACCGGCAAGCTTGCCGTCTGCGCGGGCTCCTGCGGCCCGGGCAACCTGCACCTGATCAACGGACTGTACGACGCCAATCGCTCCGGCGCTCCCGTCCTGGCCATCGCCTCGCACATCCCGAGCAAGCAGATCGGCAGCAGCTTCTTCCAGGAGACCCACCCGGACCGGCTCTTCAACGAATGCTCGGTCTACTCCGAACTCATCAGCACCGCCGAACAGGCCCCGCGGGTGATGCACAGCGCCATCCAGCACGCCACGGCCCTCCGCGGCGTCGCCGTCGTGACCCTGCCCGGTGACATCGCCGGGCTGGAGGTGGCGGCCGAGACCCCGGCCCCCGCGGCGTTCCGGCCGGCGGTGATGGTCCCGGACCCCGCCAGCGTGCGGGAGCTCGCTGACGCCATCAACGACGCCGGCAAGGTCGCGATCTTCGCCGGCGCCGGCGTCGAGGGCGCGCACGACGAGGTGATCGCCCTCGCGGAACTGGTGAAGGCGCCGATCGGCCACTCGCTGCGCGGCAAGGATTTCATGCAGTACGACAACCCCTACGACATCGGCATGACCGGGTTGCTGGGCTACGGGGCGGCAGCGGAGGGAATCGAAGACGCGGACCTGTTGATCCTGCTGGGCACCGATTTCCCGTACGACCAGTTCCTGCCCGGGACCAGGACGGCGCAGGTGGACCGGGCCGCCGAAAACCTGGGCCGGCGCACCGACGTCGACGTCGCGGTCCACGGCGACGTGCTCCCCACCCTTGCCGCGCTGATGCCGCTGGTCACGCCGAAGAAGAGCCGCCGCTTCCTGGATGCGATGCTGAAGAAGCACGACCGGCTGATGAACAAGGCCGTCGGGGCGTACACGCGCAAGGTGGAGAAGACCCAGCCCATCCACCCCGAGTACGCGGCGTCGCTGCTGGACCAGATCGCGGCCGAGGACGCCGTCTTCACCGCCGACACCGGGATGTGCAACGTCTGGACCGCCCGCTACATCAACCCGCTGGGCACCCGGCGGCTGATCGGCTCCTACCTGCACGGCTCCATGGCCAACGCGCTGCCGCACGCCATCGGCGCGCAGCTGGCCTACCCCGGCCGCCAGGTGGTCTCGGTCTCCGGCGACGGCGGCCTGTCCATGCTGCTGGGCGAGCTGATCACGGTGGCCGCACACCGGCTGCCGGTCAATGTGGTGGTCTTCAACAACTCCACCCTGGGCATGGTGAAGCTGGAGATGCTGGTGGACGGCCTGCCCGACTTCGGCGTGGACGTCCCGGACGCCAACTACGCGCAGGTGGCCCGGGCGCTGGGCTTCCACGCCGTCCGGGTCACCGATCCGGCGAAGATCGCCGACGCCTACCGGGAAGCGTTCGCCCACCCCGGCCCGTCGCTGGTGGAGCTGATCACGGACCCGAAGGCACTCTCGATCCCGCCGAAGATCAAGGGCGCGCAGGTGCTGGGCTTCGCCACCGCCATGTCCAAGGTGGTGCTCAACCGCGGCGCGGGCGAGGCCGTCAGCATGGCCCGCAGCAACCTTCGGAACATCCCGCGACGGTAAGGCGGCTGCTGCGGCTGCTGCGGCGGGGCCGCGGGCGGCATCTTCGCCCGGTTAGCGCGGGCCGCCCTGCCAGAGGGCGTCGAACGGGGCGCCGGAGGCCACCCGGTTGCGGATGCCGGCGGTGACGAAGTCCTTCGCGGCGCGGGCTGCCTCCAGCGGGGCGGCGCCCTTGGCCAGTTCGGCGGTGACCGCTGCGGCCAGCGAGCAGCCGGCACCGGACACGGCGACGTCGCCGACCTTCGGCGCGGAGAGCACCTCGAGGGTCTCGCCGTCGTAGAAGACGTCGACGGCGTCGGGTCCGGCCAGGCGCACGCCGCCCTTGGCCAGCACGGCGGCGCCGCTGAGTTCGTGGATGCGCACGGCCGCGGCCTTCAGGGATTCGACGTCGGTGATCTCCAGCCCGGAGAGCGACTCGGCCTCGAAGTGGTTCGGCGTGACGAAGGTGGCCAGCGGCAGGATCTGGGCCTTGAGCGCCTGGTCGGTGTCCAGGGCGTGGCCCGGCTCCTGGCCCTTGCAGATGAGCACGGGGTCCAGCACCACGTTGCGGAAGGCGCCCTCGGACAGGGCGGTGGCGACGGTGGAGATGGTGTCGGGGCTGCCCAGCATGCCGATCTTGACGGTGTCCAGCACCGACGGCGCGCCGGACCCGGCGCCGTAGGCCGCCGTCGTCGCCTCCAGCTGGTCGGCGATGACCTGCTGGTCCACCGGCACGAAGCGGTGGTTCCAGTTGTCCTTCGGGTCGAAGGAGACGATGCAGGTGAGGTTCACGATCCCGAAGACACCGAGTTCCTGGAAGGTCTTCAGGTCCGCCTGCGCGCCGGCGCCGCCGGTGGCCTCGGAACCGGCGATGGTCAGGGCGACGGCGGGGGTGGTCTGGGTGTCCACGGCGTTGGAAGTCATGG